>JBBDSF010000144.1:0-4986 GCA_040905125.1 Pseudomonadales bacterium
GTGAGGAGTGAGGAGCACAGCCCGTTAGAACAAAAATAATATTCGGTCTGCCTCGCTCCTCACTCCTGACTTCTTACCTCTCACCATTCAGTTTGTTAAACTTGCCTAAGGATCCTTACACAAGGAGGAATGGTAATGATTGTCGAAAGACAGATTGAATACGAACATAATGGCCAGCTGCTGGAAGCTTATCTTGCATTTGATGACAGTCAGGACACACCGGCTCCCGGTGTGCTGGTGTCCCATGCCTGGGGCGGTCGGGACGAGTTCGCCTGCAACAAGGCCAGGGCCATGGCGGAACTCGGTTATATCGGCTTCGCCCTGGATCTGTACGGGAAGGGTGTACGCGGCAGCGGCCCGGATGAGAACAGGAAATTAATGACGCCTTTTATTGAAGATCGCGAATTTTTGCAATCCCGCTTACTGGCCTCACTGGAGACCTTTAAATCCATCCCGGAAGTAGATAATGACCGCATCGTTGCCATGGGTTTTTGTTTCGGTGGCTTGTGTGTGCTCGATATTGCCAGGCTGGAAACCGATATCCGGGGGGTGATCAGTGTGCATGGTTTGTTCAAACGGCCTTCCAACACGGCCGGTAACAGGATCAAGGCAAAGGTCCTGTGTCTGCACGGGCATGATGATCCCATGGTCCCGCCGGACAGCGTGTTGGCACTGGAAAAGGAGCTGACCGCAGCCGGGGCAGACTGGCAGATCCATGTTTACGGCAACACCATGCATGCCTTTACCAACCCAAAGGCCAATGATCCCGACCGCGGGACGGTCTATCAGAAAGATGCAGATCGTCGTTCCTGGTTTACAATCCAGGGGTTTCTGGACGAAGTATTACGAGGTTAAATAATCAAGACACGGTCCCTGGCATCGTCTTGTGTAACACCGGATTGGCGTAGTCAGTAGCGCGGTTCATACATGGCGCCGGCTATGGCGTCTGCCGTAGTCTGCTTCTGTGCAGATTCTTCGACCAATCCCTCTCTTTTAGCTACCTCACATACAGATCGTGCGATCTGTAGTGAAACGGAGCGTATTTCCGAGAGCGGCGGGAACAGCGTTCCAGCCTTCAGCGACTCTTCGCGGACACTGTCCGTGAGCGTTTCCGCAGCAGCAAGAAACATAGGTTCGGTTACTCGGGTGGCGGCCGAGACACTGATGCCAAGACCAACACCTGGGAAGATGTAGGCGTTGTTGGCTTGTCCTGGATGAAAGGTCTTTCCTTCGAACTCGACGGGCCTGAAGGAACTGCCGCTGGCAAAGATCGCGCGGCCTTCACTCCACGCGTAAGCCTGCTCGGCGGTGCATTCAGCGTGCGTGGTCGGATTGGACAGTGCAAAGATCACAGGGCGATCGTTGAGCCGCGCCATGGTGCGCACAGCCTCCTCGGTGAAGGTACCCGACACGCCGGTGGCCCCGATTAATGCATCCGGCTCGAAAGCCTCGATTGCTTCGATGAAATCCATGGACTCGCACTCGGGCGCAAAAGGTGCGAGCCAGTCGTCCAGCCCCTCACGATCAGCAGTGACCAGACCGTTGTGGTCAACCAGCCGGAGCCGGGATACGGCGTCTTCCCGGCTTAACCCGTGTGACTCGAAAGCACGGGCCATCAAGCCGGCTATACCGGTGGCTGCGCCGCCTGCGCCAAGAAACAGAATCCGCAGATCCGCGAAGGTTTTGCCGGTTATCCGATTAGCTGCATAGACCCCGGCGAGGGTGGCGGCGGCGGTACCCTGAATGTCGTCATTGAACATGCGGACGCGGTCACGATAGCGCTCGAGCAGCCTGAAGGCGTTTTGCCCGGCAAAGTCCTCAAACTGAATCAGTGCCCTGGGCCATTTGTCCTGCAGTGCGGTGACGAGTTCTTCCATTAGACTATCATAGGCATCGCCGCGTAGGCGCTCATGGGGCCAGCCGAGATAGAACGGATCTGCGCGTAGCTCCTTGTTGTCGGTACCCACATCCAGCATCAGCGGAAGACACTGCTTCGGCCAGATGCCGCCGCAGGCCACGTAAAGAGCGAGCTTGCCGATCAGAATACCCATGCCATTGGCACCGAGATCGCCGAGGCCAAGGATGCGTTCGCCGTCGGTCATTACGATGACGCGCACATCCTGTTCCGGCCAGTTATCGAGAACCTTGCGGATCTCGCCGCGATCTTCGGGGGTAATGTAGAAGCCCTGCGTCTGGCGAAAGATATGCGCAAATTCCTTGCAGGCCTGGCCCACTGTCGGCGTATAGATCAGCGGTAGCAGTTCCTCGATATGATCGGTTATCGTGCGGAAGAACAGGCGGTGATTGCGCTCCTGTAGCGCATTTAGAAAGATGTATTTCTCTATATCGCTACCTTTGCGTCGTATATTACCGAGGACACGCCGCTTCTGAGACTCCATGTCGGAGACGTTATAGGGCAGCAGGCCGCGCAGCCCATATTGCTCTCGCTCCTTACGTGTAAAGGCAGTGGATTTGTTCAGGCCAGGGTCATCTAACAGTGCTTTTCCGGTCGGTTTGGTCATTGTCGATTTGCATTTAAAATTGCCCCGTTTTGTTTGACTAGATTATGACTTATCCGGGTTTGCTTTTACCAGTTTTTCTCTCCTTTTTCTGTGTGGTGGATTATTTGAAACGGTAACTGTCATTGCCGGTTTCGATAATATGGCAATGATGCGTCAGGCGGTCCAGCAAAGCGGTGGTCATCTTCGGGGCACCAGGGCAGAGTGTCCGGACCACACCTTGATTCACCAATTGACCATTGCAGACTATCCGTCAAAGCGGTGCTAGTTAAGTCCGGGTTAAGGGCATTAATAGTATACCAATACTGGCTCCGGGTAACTGTCCCATATGATTTATTTAATTACAGCATCTCGTTTATAAGAGAACCGGAGCAAACAAACCGCCTGCCAGCCATGCCAGCGCGATCACAGCCAGTACTCGCAGAATTTTGTCGGTCAGTGACACGCCGCCGTGATCATGATGATCATGCCCCCTATGTCTTGACCGGTGCCAGAACCAGACCAACACACAAGTGACCGTCAGTAGCACCACATTCAGTACCGTCTGATAGTTCAGCTGGAAGAAATCGCGCTCTCCCGCTGTGACGACGTTGGAGAAATCCGGCAATAGGCCCAGAAGAGCCAGGCTGTAATGCATAACAAGTGACGTGAAAACAATTCCCGCCAGCATCAGCGCCAGAATATAGAGCGCCATCTTCCAGCCGTAATAGGCGGCATTAATTCTAAGAACAGGCAGAACTACCAAGTCGGAAAAAATGAATGCCATCACTCCGCCGAAGCAAACCCCCTGGGAAAACAGTACTGCCGCTAGCGGAATATTACCCATCGATCCAATGAATGTGAAAAATGCTGCCACGGGCCCCACAAGGGTCTGGGCCAGGACCGACAGAAATCCCGGGTTTGCGGCATTTTCGCCGCCAGCCCCCATGAAGAGGGCGTGGAAGAAGCTCTGTGGCACCATGGCTGAAATGATCCCGGCCACCGTGAAACCGATCAGCACATCCTTCCAGACCATCTGCCATTCCATGACGTAGGTCTGCCCGATTTGTTGCCAGCCTTCGATGCTGGTAATTTTTTCCTTCCAGTTTTTACCGGCATCACTGTTGTTATCTTGAGAATTACCCATCTTTCTACGAGCCTGGGCCTCAAGTCGCCGGGGCCGGGTTACCCGTACCAATAGCCAGGTCACCAGAATCAACAGAATACCGCCAACGTATTCGCCCACGACAAACTGCCAGCCAAGAAAGACTGCAATGACCATGCCCAGTTCAATAACCAGGTTGGTAGAGGCGAGCATAAACGCCAGCGAAGGCGCCAGTCCCGCTCCTTTGTTGAATATCGCTCGAGTGGTTGCGAGGGCTGAAAAACTGCAGGAACTGGAAAGAAAGCCAAAAAAAGTCCCCAGTGCCATGCTCTTTGGTCCCTCCTTACCCATCATTTTCTGCATGCGACTGCGTGTAACCAGCACCTGGATAAGGCTACTAATAACATAGCCCAGGATAAACGCCCATAGTGCCATCCAGAAGAATCCCAGCGTGGTAATTGCTGCTTCGTGCCATAAAGTGATGAAATCAGCCATTTATTACCTTCATTGCATCATTCATTTGTATCTACATGCTGGAGCATGGTTATGATATCAGGACGATTCAGGAATTGATCGATACCGGGGATGCCCAGACGGGAACGATCCATACCCATGTAATGATACGGGGCGGGCAGAATGTGATGATTAAGCGCCAGACGCTGCTGATTCAGTCGGGGCCCACCCGCTGCACCAGCCGTCTACATTCACATCCTTGCCGGAAAAAATTTCGCATGGACGCCATTCCCCTTCGCCCCCTTGTAAAAACTGGCAGTTAGCACAGGTTTGTTCGTCACCCGGCACTCCGAACTTGTCAGCGCGGTCCGCATCGTTTGCATTGTGTACGTAGTTTAATTGCTCAGCGGCCTGGTCGGATTCAGACAGACGGGCTGATCCATTATTTTCCCGGGCATAAACCTTTTGATTACCCAGTAATCTTGCCAGCGGCAAGGCCATAGTTCCGGCTGCAAGCAACCGGGTTGCTTTCCTTCGAACGGGATCAAATCCACTTCTGTCCATAATATTTTCCTCCTGTCAGGATATGTGAATTGACGGTAACGATAAACATGGTTTCATAAATCCTGTTCCGCTCGATGAATAAGTTTCTCAGCTTCTTCCTCGCTAATCCGGTAATTTCGCATCAGGAATTGCTGTAAAGCTACTCGATCGGCCGGTTCTGGATCAATGAACTCAATTTCCAGATCCGGACGTAGTTCAACCAGGCGGTTGATAACCTTGTTCATGTCCATATTAGCGATCTCTATAATGTTCGATTCGTCAATGTATCTATTCCAAAATTAATCAGACATTCTGTCTGTTTGGTAAACAAACTATCTCCTGTAAAAAATAATGACATTAACCTAAGTTAATTTATTCGAGAGTAAA
>JBBDSF010000145.1:0-4956 GCA_040905125.1 Pseudomonadales bacterium
ACGATCTGACTGGCCTGCATATCCGCAAGCAGTGTACGGGACAATTGTGAATTACTCTGGTTGGCGACTGCGGCATCAAGCCTGCGGACATCAAGGTCGATGGCATAGCCGAACAACAGGATCAAGAACAAGGGGATGCCAACGATCATGCCGAAGCTGAGGCGATCTCGGTAAAGTTGCTTTATTTCCTTGCTGGCAATGGCATGGATCCGGGTCAGAGAGGACATGGTCAGCCTTTTTGAAAGCCTGTTGCAGCGACAAAAACATCTTCGAGAGAGGCCTGCGCCAGTTCGACTTTTGCTTCCAGCTGATTTTTCCTGAGTACATGCCGGATTTTTGACAGGGGATCGCCGGTGTTTTTATCTGCGAGTATGTGCAGTCGTGTACCCAGCTGGGCGATACTGCGTACCCATGCCAGTTCATTGAGGTACTTGTGTGTGCTGGCAGGTGTTTTCGTGTCGACCCGTATTACGGTTGCATCAATATCATCGATTAAATCCTGTGGTGTCCCTTGTGCGACAAGTTTTCCATGGTCCAGTATCGCGAGCTGGTGACAGCGTTCCGCTTCGTCCATGTAATGCGTTGAGACAAGAATGGTGGCGCCGTTTGCAGCCAGTTCAAACAGGTCGGCCCAGAATTCGCGCCGACTTTGCGGGTCAACCGCACTGGTCGGCTCATCGAGTAACAGCAGCGGCGGCTGGTGCAGGGTGACTGCGGCCAGGGCGAGCCGTTGTCTCTGCCCACCGCTCAGGGTTCCTGCACGCTGCTTTTGCATGTCATCAAGCTGATATTTTGTCAGCGCCTGACCGATCCGGTGTTTAAAATCCTTCCTGTGTATGGAATATATCCGGGCGATGAATTCCAGGTTTTCATTGACGGTCAGGTCTTCATAAAGTGAGAATCGCTGGGTCATGTATCCCGTCAGTTTACGTATCTTTTCGGCATCTTTCGGCATACTGTAACCGAGGACCTCAACCGTTCCCTGTTTTAATCCAAGTAATCCGCATAAGAGCCTGATTGTGGTGGATTTACCTGAGCCGTTTGGGCCCAGAAACCCGTAAATCTCTCCTCTTGGCACAGTCAGGGATACCTGGTTCACTGCAATCAGATCGCCGAATCTGTGCGTCAGCCCTTCTGCCCGGATAGCAGCACTGTTTACCATCAGCGGGTTATCCTTGTGGAATATCCGGAAAGGAAACCTCAACCGGCACGCCGCCGGGGATGCCTGAGGCGCTGTCCTCAATGAAATCAATCTCGGCAACATAACTCAGTCGTCCCCGGTCATGCTGGGTCAGGGCGAAATAAGGCGTAAAGGCGGCCTCGGAAGAAACATAACGTACCCTGCCTGTAAATATACGCTCCATACCATCAACCCTGATCCGGGCATCTGTGCCGGGTGTGATCCGGCTGCGCAATGGTTCGGGAATGTAGACCCTGGCGTAGGGCAGTCCATCTGCCAGCATGACTGCGACTGTCGCAGCGGCGGGTGGTCGTTCCCCCTCTCTGAACGGCAGTGCATCAATAATTCCTGAGGTGGGCGCCCTGATGGCAAGCCGTGCTGTCAATATCTCCTGTGTCTTAATCGCGGCTTCAGTCTCAGCGAGAGCCGCCCGCGCCTGCGCCAGTTCTTCCGTGGTGGTGCCGGCAAGCAATGCATCCAGTTCCGCCCGGGCCATATCCCGGTTGGCACGGGCCAGCTCCAGCAGCTCCCGGGTTCTGTCCTGTTCAGATGGGCTTGCCAGTCTGGACGTTACCAGTTCTGAGATACGTTGATATTCCCTCTCCTGGATTACCAGGGTATTTAAAACACCCTGCAGTTTCGCCCTGGCAAGAGCGATGGTTTCATCCCGGGGGCCACGAACCAGTTCGGCCAAACGGTGACTGGCCTTGTCGCGGGCAGCCTGTAACTGTTCAAGCTGCGCCTGATACAAGTCTGGGTCCTGCTCAAGGATGAGCTGGTTGGTCGAAACTGCGTCTCCCTCTTTTACATGTATGGCAATTATCTGTTCACTACTCTGCGCTGTCAGTTCAATCCGGATGTATTCGGTTGTTCCAACCACTGTCGGTTCCGGAGTCACAGGGACATCACATGCTGCGAGCAGTAATGTCAGGAGGTATAACATGACCGGTTTTCTCATGCTGTACCTCCCCGTTTATATATGCCTTCAAGGTAGATGCGGCTTGTATGTCTGATTAAATGCTCGACAAAGTCGTCATTAAGCTCGACCTTTAATGCCTTGTTCAGGATCGGCATCGCCAGAAAGGGAAAGGCCGCCAGACTGATGAGGTTGATTACAGCCAGGGTCGGATCGATATCTTTATCAAACTCTCCGCGGTGCTTGCCTGTTTCAATCAGGCCTCTGAGTTTATGACTCAGGGGGCCTACAACCTGACCGACAAAACGTTCTCTGAGTCGTCCTTCCGGCAGGATCACTTCCCTTGTTAACAGCACAGGTAACCAGGGATTTGCCGCAATCGTACTCATGTAGATTTGCAGGAACTGCCTGATGAAGGACTCCGTATCCGTGATGTTGGCCAGTTCCCTGGCCTTTTGTAGTACGGGTACCAGGGTCTCTTCGATGACGGCGACAAACAGTCCGTCCTTGTTTCCAAAGTAATAATGCACCATGGCGGGATTAACCCCAGCCTGGTCGGCAATAGCCTTGACTGAAACACCTTGATAGCCATGACTGGCAAATAATCGCCGGGAAGCCTCCAGCAACAAAAGACGGACGTCCTTGCCGGCCCTGGTTTCGGGTCGTCCTGACCGGGGTCGTTTTTGTCGTTTTGGTCTATCCATAATCTTTCTGTTGTCTGAACCAGCATTAATTAATTAAATATTTAATTAAACTCTAGAAAACAAATATTCCAAATGCAATGTTCAAAACATGAAAATAATTAAACGAAAATCAGAAAAAATTAAGGGGTCTGAAGTAACTAAGACCTGAGCAGAGGTCACTCATAGTCTGAAAGTCTCTACCATTCCGTAGGAAGTCCAATTTAATATGTGATTGTCAAGTCTGTGTGGTACCATCCTACGAGATGTAACATGTACCTTGATTATTAATCAAGGTAATTGGGGGGCAAAAATGAATACTTTTTCAATAGTTCGTAAAATTTTGTATCTGGTATTGTTTATAACCGTATCACAAGTTAGTGCCGATCCCCCGCCGGGTCAGTATATACAATTTCAGCCCGGTACTGCCAAAGGTGTTATCTACTATCCTGACCCTGAAATTTATCCCAATCCGAAAATCGCCACTATAGCTATGCATCGTACAGGGAATTTTTTAAATCACATCTCCACCCAGGAAATGCCCAAAAGGGGAATTATTGCGATGGGGATGAACCCCGTATGTGAAAATAACGAAGCCAGGTGCACGCCGTGGGAAAACAATGCTCTTGTTGTAAAGCAGGGTATTGAGTATCTGCGCAATGAGGTCGGCGTCGAAAAGGTCGTGCTCATTGCCCACAGCGGCGGCGGCCCGACCATGGCCTTCTACCAGGCCATTGCCGAAAACGGCGTCGAGATGTGCCAGCAGCCGCAGAGACTAGTCAAGTGCGGCGATCATCTGGCGGACCTGCCGCCGGCCGATGGGGTAATCTTCTATGATGCACACATAGGTAACGGCATCATCTCCGTGCGCAGCATAAACCCGGCCGTCATGAATGACGAGGAAATTCTGTACGAAAACGCAGCCCCACGCATTGATCCCAAACTCGACCCGTTCAACCCGGCCAACGGCTTTAACCCGAACGGCGCGAGCAGTTTCTCGGACGAGTTCAAAGAGACGTACTTCGAGGCCCAGTCCCGGCGTTTGAACAAACTCACTGATATCGCCCTGGAAATTATGGAGCAGATCGAGGCCGGTACCCATCAGTATCCGGACGATGCTCCGTTCATCATACCGATGGGCGCCCAGTCCCGGCTGATGAGCCTCGATCCCAGCATTCATCACAGCACCAATGTGCCGCGAAAGCTACTCAAGAACGACGGCAGCATTGAGGATTGTTGCGTCGTCGAGAGCGTCAGGCCGCCAATGCTTAGAATCTCATCGCCAGAGAGCCACAAGCAATTCTGGGGTTCGGGTGGGACTCGAGGCGGGACTCGTTTCCTTACCGTGAGATCGTTTCTGAGTGTACGGGCTATCCGATCCTCAAATTCCCTGGACGGCATTGATTATTGCACCAGCAACAACTCCACCATCTGCAATGTCCGGCAAATCAGCGTCCCGGTGCAGGTGACCGCGATGACCGGGCATTATTTCGTCAGGAACAGCGAGGTCATTTACGAGAATGTAGCAAGTTCAGACAAGGATTTCATCGCCATCGAGGGCGCTACACACGGCGGCAGGCCATGCAGGGATTGTATGCCCGCAGGACAGGAATACGACGGGCGTTACGACAACGTGGTGAAGAACGAATTCGATTACTTGGCAAACTGGATCAACGAACGCTTCTGATCGCCAGACAGAGTTCTGCGAGCTTAACTTGGTAATCTCATAATTTGGACAGGCCTTTTCCATGTGTTTGCCCCATCGAATGTTCTTACTCTAATACCTGCAATTGTTTCAGGCGGTAATATGTAAGCGCAAAGTAAACTGCACCCCGTACAGATGATCGTGTTTTCATCACGCTGCACCGACTATCACACTGGAGCGTAGCACAATGAGAGCACAAGTAACTACTTTACCAAAGCGCCAGCAAGATTGGCTGAAACACATCCGGGCCTGCGAGGTCACAGGGCAAGGCATGAAGGCCTATGCCTTATCGCAAGGCCTGGATATCAGGGAAATAGAATATACAGACGCATATTTGGCTTCAGTACCAGCGCCTACAATATTCGATGATAGGTATGAGGAATTTGTTGCTGAGGGGAAAAAATTAAAATATAAGTCAGGTCATTGCTGTCCCATAGAATTTATGAGAATTGAAGTTTCGTTTGTAGAGGTAGAT
>JBBDSF010000146.1:0-4937 GCA_040905125.1 Pseudomonadales bacterium
GTCAATTTGCCCTTGTGGAGGAAAAGCGAAAAGCACAATAATAGTGCCTGGAGATTGGGTCGGATTAAAGTTAGGAGAGAGAAATGGAAAGCTTGACTGCGGAAACCGGGATCGCGTTGGTTATCGGCGTGATCCTCGGTTATTTATTTGGCATGTTACGGACAAAACGGGCAAGCGAGCCCGTCGTCGAGAATGATCAACCGAATCGTGTCGACTGGTGGGGATTGAGAGAAAGTCTGACAGGTACTCAGTTACAGATTCTGCAATACCTGGAATCGAAAAAGGAGGCATCTATCAGCAAGCTACAGGAAAAGTTTTCCTTTATTCCTGATCGGGAGCTCTACTATCGGCTGGAACAGATTTATTTGATGGGCTTTTTGTTACGCGATCGCAAGGACGGTGAAGTGGCCTATAGCCTGAATCCGGAATACGGAGTAACGGTTGAAGATGACAAAACCGTGATGATGTCAGGGAATAAGTAACCCCTTGACCGCGGCTCGCATGGGTCAATAGCCGGAGTAAAGCCCGCCGCCGGATGTTCCGGCAGCGGATGCATATGATGCTGGCGCTACACGTTGGTTTCAGCGTTGCGTTAAACCTTATAAGGGCTTGACGTTCTCCGCCTGCGGTCCCTTGCGACCTTCCCCGATAGTGAATTCGACTTCCTGGCCTTCTGCGAGGGTTTTGAACCCTGACTCCTGAATCGCACTAAAGTGAACGAAGACATCAGGGCCATTTTCCCGCTCGATAAAACCAAAGCCTTTCGATTCATTGAAGAATTTTACTTTCCCGGTATGTACATCATTGGACATGCATTGTTACCTGTGGTCTTGAACATTTTTCGCGCCTGAAAGTTCGTGCTGTTTAAGCAGAACAGGATGAGAACGAGGCTCGAATACTGAACGCAACAGACAGTCAGATTTCATGACGGCCAAAAAAGTATACACATTTACGGGATATGACACTAGCAGTAAGCACATTACTGAGTGGCTGCCCTGATGCGTTTCTGTAGCCAGGCGATCTTTTCGTGAAGGGTCGGATGTTCGGGGGCTCGAAGCATCCACCAAAGGATTTCGATCAGTCGATAAATGAGACGATAAGTTCCGATCCGGGCTCGGCAGGTCGGGCCACGATATGTGTCGAGCAGGAGCTGTTGGGCGGGCTGGTCGAGCTGATAGGTCTCGATGAAAACCGCAAGATCGAATGCCGCGTCGCCCAGGCAGGCATATTCCCAATCGACGGCAACCAGGCCGGTATCAGATTTTATAATGTTTTCCAGCAGAAGATCATTGTGGCAGAGGTATTCATCGCTGACAGGAATTAATCCCCAGGCATCGAGAGCGTTATAACACCAGGAGATCGCAGGATCTACCGGTTCCGCAAGTTGGCGATAATAGCGTCTCACCTGATCCATGGGATCAAGGCTCACGGCCACAGCGACCGCCGAGGAATGGATCTGCGAGAATAGCCGACCTATGTCTCGGAGATAGTGATTAATCTCGTGTTCACGGATATGCGAACCTCTGACGTATTGGGTGACGAGAAAATCCAGATCCTCATCCCGATGAACCGCGATGGGTGCAAAGCCTGTCCCTCCAAGGCTACCGAGAATGGCCCACTCAAGGCTTCGGTCCACACCAAATTCGCTGCCGGCGTAGTTGAGGCGTAGCACCAGTTTTACATGATCGTCAGTGATCAGATAGCTGGCGTTGGAGAGTCCGCCCAGTTTTTCGAGGACCACGGGTTTTCCAGAGAGCCCGGCACCCCAGCTTTGCCATGTCTCGAGACAGGCATTTAAGCGGTTGCTTGTGCGCGCCAGGTTTTCATCCATCGATACCACCCGAAAAATATAATGACGATGTAAGCGCAGAACAGTAGAGCGGTAAAATAAAGCTCTCGATCAAGATACAGGAATATTGAAACGCCATCGATGACAAGCCAGTATATCCAGTTCTCCAGAATCTTGCGTGCCACCATAACCGTGGTCACGACACCTCCCCACGTTGTAAAGGAATCCACGTAGGGCAAATGTTGGTCGCTATACGCGGATAAGTAGTAACCCGATATTACCGTAGCCCCCCCGATGATAGACAGTGCGAGGGCGTGCTGTCGCAGGCTCCATGTGGAGACCGGAAGTTGTGTTTTGCCGGACCCCGGGTGGGTCCACTGATACCAGCCATAGACAGCCATTGCCAGATAGTAAATCTGGAGCATCGCCTCCATGTATAGATTGACGTTCCAGAAGATGATCAGGAATATGAAGGTGCTTGCAAAAGCCGCATACCAGCATGCAATCTTTTCCTTGACGGCCAATACCAGATAGACAATTGCCAGCAGAACGGCAATCAGCTCCGGCACGGAATTCTGTTGAAGTTGCCGGCCTGCTGCCGCCAGTATCTCCAGCACACTAACGCCGCACGTCGCCGGACAGGAACTTCACGACAAAGACACCCTTGCCGTAAGTCTCCCAGCTTCGCTTGATCTCGGCTTTGAGCAAGTCCATGACGGCATCATAGTCCCCGTACAGTTGTGTGCTCAGATCATTGGTGACAGCCGCAACATTCGGATCCGAATTGATGCCCTCAATGAAGCTTTTGATCGCGGGTATATAATCCTCCTTTAGAGGGTACAAGCTGATGTCGATAGAAGTTTTCATTTGACCTCCCATTATTTCCAGTCTCACGTGTGAAACATCGTCATTCCGGCCGAAGTCCCCATACCACCGTCATTCCGCGGAACGCCGCTAGTCTGCAAGGGTGTACTCGAAACTCACCCCCACCACCCGGGGTTCCCCCCACTGAAAATAGGGCTCTGTGACATACCCTTTCCTGGGGTCGTTGCCAAAACTGCCGAACCCGCGAACCGCATAGTCCTTGTCAGCTAAATTTCGCCCCCACAGGCTGAGCGTCCAGCTATCGGTACGATAGCCGATGCGACCGTTAATGAGAGCACGGCTGTCCGTTTGAACATCATGCCGATCAGAGAAGAAATACGAATCCTTGCCGTCGACGGAAAAGCGACCGAACCAGTTTCCATAGTTGTAGTCCATGCCCATAGAATACATATAGTCCGGGGCCTGTGCCTGCTCACGGCCGGACAGGTCATCGCCAAACTCGTTGATAAAATTATCGAAGGTAGCATCCAGCAGGCCCAGACTGCCGAACACTTTCAGTCGGTTGGTGGCATGCCAGTTGGCTTCAACTTCCAGGCCGCGGTTCGTGCCTTCAGCCGCGTTGCCAACGAAATCGATGAACTCCGTGCTGCCATCTTCTCGCGGTCGAACAATGGAGCTTTTCACTTGCTGGTTCCGTCGCCTGTCGTAGAATAGGGCAGCGCGAAGCCGGAGCGTATCATTCAACAGGCTTGCCTTGGTGCCCACCTCGAGTTCCCACAGGTACTCCGAATCGTATTCACGAAGATCGGGATCCAGGCTGCCATCGATATTAAATCCGCCTGCCTTGTAACCCCGCGCCAGGCTTGCGTAGGTCATAATCTGGTCGTTGGCATAATATTTCAGTGCAACCTTGCCGCCCCAGAGTGATTCCTCAGGATCAAAGGTTACGCTTTCCGAATCGCTATATTCTGTCAGTCGGCGTTCTCCACGCAGGCCGGTTGTAAGTTCCAGTGATTCGGTCAAACGGGTGTCCAGTTGAAAGAACAGGGCATAGGTTTCGAAATCGTAATCGCTGAAGAAATCGGATGGCAGGAACGTATATTGTCGTTGCAGGTCCTCCTCGCTTAGCAGCGAATAGAATCCAACCACCCAGTCCGTGGAATCATTAAACAGTCGACCGGCATCGTTAGAAATGGCGCGGACTTCAAAACTTCGTGTTTTGCGATCTCGAATATAGTTATCGAAAGAGGAATAGCCATTCGGGTGAATACCGACAAAGGACCAGTCTTCGTCAAAACCATATTCAATGTCCGAGTCCGCAAGACTGGCGATAGCTTGCAGATCGAAATTATCGAATTGCCAAACACTGTCTACCGCCAGGGAAACAGAGTCCTGGCGGTCGTGCCCGGGTTCGTCGGATAAAGTGGTCCGCGTGTTGTCCAGCGAAAAGGAATCGTAACCGTTATCGATGTCGACTTTGGACAGTGTGACATCCACGGTCCAGTCGTCGCGAGGCTCAAAATGCAATTTACCCCGGAGCGTCAGCTCATCTCGCTCATTGTTATCTTCAACATCGAGAAAGGCATTTTCGTAGTAACCATCGCTGACATGTCGCTCTCCCGTAAAGCGATAACTGACGGTCTCAGAGAGGGGCCCTGTGAGCATGATACCCGCTGTTCTGGTATCGTACTCGGCTGCGCTGGCATTGAACTTCGCCTCGAAACTGTCCGCCGGATCTTTGGTCTTGATGTTGATGAGGCCGGCAAGCGCATTGGCGCCGTATCGTGTTCCCTGAGGGCCGCGAAGCACTTCCACCTGTTCAACGTCGATCATGCTGGCGATCGTGCCGGCGCCGCTGAAATCGACATTGTCGATAAGCAATCCCACGGATGGGTTTAAAGGGCTGGCGAATTGACTGCGCTCGCCTATCCCGCGTATCTGAAAGAACCTTGCGCGGGAAGTACCGCTGGCAAAGTTGAGGTTTGGTACTGAATTAATAATATCTTCCAGGTGTCTGGCTTGTCGGGCTTCGATGACCTCTTCGGTGAGCACGCTGATGCTCGATGCCGTCTCAAGTGTGGTCGCCTCCCGGAAATCTGCCGTGACGACAATTTCGGGTATCGCCTCCAGCGTTTGCGCCAGGCCGATAGCCGGTATTGATATCAGAATGGAAAATAGAACAAATTTGTACATGAGTCTCTCCGTATATGAATAAAAGAGACCCGGTACCAGACGTGACAAGGTATTATGGAAAGGTAGCAGTTGCATCTTCCTGTTTCCTCCGCCGGTATTATCCGGATCAGGTTCCAGGGTTCGCCGGAAG
>JBBDSF010000147.1:0-3094 GCA_040905125.1 Pseudomonadales bacterium
CGATGTAACACATAAAGATTGCGCGCGAGCGCGCCCATTGGCGTAGATGATCCCTTTTCCAGCGCCGAGTCCATGGCCAGACCCAGGTCCTTGATCATCAAGTCCACCAGAAACCCGCCATCATAGTCTCTCGAAGCCGGCACGCCGTCCATAACACCGGGCCAGGGATTATAAACTTCAAGCGCCCAGTTGCCGCCAGAGCTGTTGCGCATGATCTCTGACAAGACGGCCGGATCGAGGCCGTTGTCAGCGCCCAACTGCAGCACTTCCGCTGTGCCGGTCATTAACACCGACAACAACATGTTATTGCAAAATTTGGCGATCTGACCGGAGCCTGCCGCTCCCGCGTGAAAGATTTTTTTGCCCATAGCTTCAAGCACGGGTCTGGCCTGTTCGACACCCTGTTCGCCGCCCCCGACAATAAACGTCAGGCTCCCCGCAACGGCGCCGCCAACGCCGCCCGATACCGGGGCATCAAGCATTTCAATGCCTTTCTCGCGCGCTGCCCCGGCGACTTTCTGAGACGTGGCAGGCGCAATAGTACTGCAATCAATCACCAACGTCTTTGAATCAATACTCTCCAACAATCGATCGCCCAGGTACAGGCCTTCAACGTGCTCCGAGGCAGGTAACATGGAAATCAGCACCTCCACTCCTTCGGCTGCCTGTTGGGCCGAGTCCGCTCGCTCGGCGCCCTGTTCAACAGCTCTATCCAGCGCTTCAGGCACGATATCGAATGCCTTGACCTCATGGCCCGCCTTGATCAAATTGTTTACCATGGGGCCGCCCATATTGCCCAGTCCTATAAATCCCAGCTTTGACATTTGAATGCTCCTTGTTGATGCATTATTGATCGTTTAAATTCGATAGCGGGTTCTGACCTTCCCATGGCGGCGCGAAATGCGACTCGATCCAGTGGCGAGGCACCTCTGAGACATGGGTGTATTTCCATTGAGGGCTATTGTCCTTGTCTATTAACAAGGCACGCACACCCTCGGCGAAGTCATGATGGCGGCTGCATTGAATGGCCATCACCAGCTCCAGCATCAGTGTCTCTTTGAGAGACAGGCCCCTTGCTCTGTCAATCTGCTCCTTGATCAGATGCGCCGTGGTTGGCGAACCACCCTTGAATGTCTGAACCGCTCTTTTCAGCCACTTATCATTGCCGAACTCCAGCTTATCGAGTTGTTCTGCGAATGCTTCCACGGGTGAATCCGATGCCAATGCATGCATAACCATCGACTCGATCGTATCCTCATGAACGTCAAGCTGGCTCACGGGAAACTGCTCGGCCGAACATTCAAAGTTATCGAGCACATGATCGACGATCTTCTTGTTGTCAGCAGAATTGGACCCCCATTTTGCTTTTGTCAGCGCTGTTTTGACGTCGTCTTTGCTTGCAAAGTCAATCAACCTGTCGATCAAGTCGACCTTCTTTGCATCCACAGCGTTGAGGTGACTGCCGGTCCATGCCAGGAAGTGTGCCAGATGCGTCGGCATTCGGGTCAGAAACCAGGTGGCGCCGGCATCGGGAAACAAGCCAATGGTAATCTCCGGCATGGCAATGCGCGAAGTTTCGGTGCCGATGCGATGGCTACAACCCGCCATAACGCCCAGTCCGCCACCCATCACGACGCCGTTGGCCCAGACCAGGATCGGTTTCGTATAGGTATGAATCAGATAGTCGAGTCGGTATTCGTGCTCAAAAAACCGGTCGGCATATTCGTTGGGGCCTCCCGGGTTTTCCGCCATGGAGCGATACAAATCCTGGATATCCCCGCCGGCACAGAAGGCTCTGTCACCGGCCCCTTGCAAGATCACCATGACCAGATTGTTATCCTCTTGCCACGCTTCAAGTTTTGCCGTCAACAGATCGATCATTTCCAGACTGAGACTGTTCAGTGTCCGCTCGACATTCAGCGTGGCGATACCGATGGATTTGCCACCAGTTGCGGGAATTTCCTCGACTAGTACCGGTTGTTCTGTCATGTAGACCCTGGCTCTCAATTGATAATAATGTACGACTTCGCCCGTTTACTCAGTATCGTCATCCCGGAATCTCGCGTAGCGAGATATCCGGGACCCATGGAACTACCCACCGAAGACCGCAGGCCAGGGTGTTGGCCGCGGGATTGTTAATCGTCAGCAGCGCCGTATGGCCTTTTTTTACCAGCAATTTGTCAGTCATCATTTGTCTCACTATTGAATCCGTTCGATTTCCGCCTCGGCGAGCAAGCGTCTTGAAATTATCAGACGCATAATTTCATTGGTGCCTTCCAGAATCTGGTGCACACGGGTATCCCGTATGTAGCGCTCGAGGGGGTATTCCTGCATATAGCCGTAGCCGCCGTGAATCTGCAGCGCCTGGTTGCACACTTCAAACCCGACGTCAGTGGCAAAGCGTTTTGCCATGGCCGAATAGACGCTCGCTTCGGGATCCCGATTGTCCAGCTTGAAGGCAGCCAGGCGTACCATCTGTCTGGCCGCTACCAGTTCAGTCACCATGTCCGCCAACTTGAATTGCAGCGCCTGGAAATTCGATAGTGGCTGGCCGAACTGCTGCCTTTCCAGCATATAGTCTCTTGCCCGATTGATGGCCGCTTGCGCGGTACCCACTGAACAGGTCGCAATGTTAATACGACCGCCATCAAGACCCTGCATGGCGATTTTGAAACCATCACCTTCCTCACCCAGCCGATACGAAGATGGTATCTGCACGTCTTCGAAAATAATTTCTCGCGTCGGCTGGCTGTGCCAACCCATCTTCGCCAGATTGTTACCATAGCTGATGCCGGACGTATCTGCGGGTATAACGAATGTGCTGATCCCTGCCGATCCGCTTCCTTGTGATGCCGTGTCTCCGGTGCGGACCATAGCAACCAGCACATCGGTGTCTCCGGCACCGGAAATGAATGTCTTGGAACCATTAATGACGTAGTGGTCACCGGACAATTTAGCTCGGGTGCGCAAGGAACCGGCATCCGATCCCGCTCCCGGCTCCGTCAAACAATAACTGGCAAGTTGTTCGCCACTGATAAGTGACGGACAAAACCGTTCCCGGGTCTCCTTGCTGCCATATTGCGCCACCATCCAG
>JBBDSF010000147.1:3194-4836 GCA_040905125.1 Pseudomonadales bacterium
GAGAAATTCCGGGCAGCCTGCTGAAAGGCAATCTGATCTTCGGAGAGATCAAAATCCATGCGCGCAACCCTACTTAAGGGAAATCGTCATATTGGCGTCGGTAGCCGGTTCGCTGCTGAACCAGCGCGCCGTAATGGTTTTGGTTTCCGTATAAAACCGCACCGCCTGCTTACCGTAAGCATGTTGATCGCCATAAAAGGAATTTTTCCAGCCGGTGAACGAAAAGAACGGCATGGGTACCGGTATGGGAATGTTAATGCCGACCTGACCAACCTCGATCTCGCTCTGGAACTTCCTTGCGGCACCCCCTGACGAGGTAAAAATGGAGACGCCATTACCGTAGGGATTTTTGTTAATCATTGCGATGGCTTCATCCAGGGAGTCAGCCTCGCTGGCGACCAATACGGGGCCGAATATCTCGTCACGATAGATACTCATGTCCGTCGTCACCTTGTTGAACAATGTTGGCCCCACCCAGTTGCCGTCGGGGTAGCCCTCTACCTTGCAATCGGAACCGTCCAGCAGACACTCGGCGCCTTCGGCCTTGCCCTTGTCGATATAATCGAGGATGCGATCCTTTGCAGCGGGACTGATCTGCGGTCCATAGGCCGCACCCTGATCATTCCAGCCACCCGGCAACACTTTGGCCATGGCATCCTTGAGATCATCAACCCAGGATTGCGCTTCGCCAACAAACACCGCCGCCGAGATGGCCATACAACGTTGCCCGGCGGCACCAACAGAAGCACCGACGAGCGCATTGATGGCCTGTTCCTTGTTCGCGTCCGGCATGATCACCATATGATTCTTGGCGCCGGCCATACATTGCACTCGCTTCAAATGCTGAGTGCCGAGGCGATACACATGCTGGCCTACGGGCACCGAGCCCACAAACGAAATCGCCCTGGTATCGTCGTGGGTGATCAAGGCATCCACCTGTTCCTTGCCACCATGGATCAGCTGAACCAGGTCGTCGGGAAAGCCGCACTCATAGAACAGTTCTACCAGGCGAGTGGGCGTCATGGGATCCTGCTCTGACGGTTTAAGTACGAAGGAGTTACCACACGCGACAGCCATCGGGTACATCCACAGGGGAATCATGGCCGGGAAGTTGAACGGTGTAATGCCGACACAGACGCCCAGGGGTTGGACCAGGCTATAAGTATCGATACCTCTAGCCACGTTTTCGGACGTCTCGCCCATCATCAAAGATGAAATATTGCAGGCGTGTTCTACGACCTCAATACCACGCCACACATCTCCCTGAGCGTCAGCGAATGTTTTGCCGGTCTCGTGGGAAAGAATTTCGGCCACTTCATCCTGCTTTTCCTTTAGCAGCATCTGATATTTCATCATCATGCGCGCACGTTCCGGCGCCGGCACCTGACGCCATTCGTTAAACGCGTCCTTAGCCGCCGCAACAGCCGCATCGATTTCCTCCATGGTTGCACAGGGCGCTTCAATCAGAACATCCTGAGTCGCCGGGTTGGTGACAGGAATGGTTTCCGTGGCTTGACTCTTTTTGAATCCACCGCCGATATAAATGTCGAGTACCTTGCTCATCGCTGATCTCCTGATCCTTTACGAAAGGATTGTATCAAGGTTCCAGGCTGGCCCAATCGATGGGCGTATTGCCGTTCGC
>JBBDSF010000148.1:0-4777 GCA_040905125.1 Pseudomonadales bacterium
GGGGAGGATGAGAAGTTGTTGAGGCTGGGGTTGAGCCTCGAAGGTGCGTTGGGGCCGCTGGCCGAGACGACATTGGGGTGATGAGTTAGAATGCGTCTCAGTTGTCACCGACCCCTACTCTAGTACCGGGCCCGAGTCGAGCACCCTTTCCGGATCATGAAGAGGCTGTTCGGGTTCATCAAGGTACGATATCGGGGCTTGCTGAAGAACGCCAATCATCAATTCGCATCCTGTGCCCTGGTGAATGTGGTGATGGCGAAGAAGGTGTTGTTGAAACAACGTGACGATCCGTTACCTGTGTAGTACGCCCGAAATAAGGGAATGAAGGAATATCCGACATGATAAAACCGACAGTGCCTCGAATGGGGTGAACCGAGCCGGATCCTCGTTCCAATTTTGACATTGAAGCCCTGATGTACGTGTATCGCATCAATTAATCAGAGGCTCCCTAAATAAGTTACTACTTTTAGTATACATTTTTACTCTTCAAAAAGTTCTGAATAATTAGCAAGCATACTAACTGGAAAACACCTTGGAGGAAAACGCCGAAATTCAATTAGTTGGAGGCTGTTGTTTAGCTTGGAATACTGCGGCGCACATACATGCTCGGGCTGGTTGACCGCCGCAGGTCTACAATTCATACGGAACAGAAGTCTATTAAGCTTCCAGTATCCTTCAGTTATCATTTGGCGGCGTACAAATAGGAAAACAAGTGATAGCTCAATCCTTCCGTCGATTTCCCAGCCAGCCCAGAAGCATGGTCAATAGCAGGCCGGCAACGGCAGTACCCGCAAGGATTCTGAAATAGTACTGATACCCCAAACTGGCACCGAACTCGTCTAGAAACCAGCCCACCAAGGGAAAAGCAAAAATATCAGGAGTGTAGCTTATGGTGGAAATTACGCCTACTGCTGTTCCAGTCAACACAATAGGAACTTTGCTTTCTTCGAGCAGAGCATAATAAATTCCTCTCAGTGCAAAAACCGCAATGGCTGTCGCGGAAACCTGAATCCAAACTGCCCACAACCACGTGGAATCACCCTGCGATGAAGACATAACGCCGTATCCCAAGGCCGAAATTCCGAATGCCAGGCATATCGCCCTGGTGGGTCGAATCCGATCGGCCAGGAAGCCCGCACCGATTGCAGCTACAGGCTTCATCCATTCCCGGAATGCTCCCAATTGTGCCCCGAATACTTTGTCCTGCCCGAGTACCTTTTCAACGAATGCGGGAAACTCAAAAACACCAAGATACAACCAGTAAGCAAACAAGATAATAAATGCCTGTAACCAGACCACCGGCATTTTCAATACGGTCAGAATCTGTCTCCTGGGAACCGGGCCTTTATACTGAGAAAGCGTGGCCTGCTTCGTATCCACTGGAACAAATGCCAGAATAGTGATACCGGCCACAATCGATGCCGTGGAATAGAGCACTATGACTGAGACCAGTCCTTCGGAAGGAGCTGCGTACAGAGAGAAAACCCAGGCGGCGAGTGACGCCAAGCTAGCCCCGACAATCCCCTGGCCTGCATTTAGGATTCCGAATGTTTTGCCCTGTTCATCCTCCCCGCCCCAAAGCCGGGCGGCTTTAACCAGAGCTGCCCAGAAAGTCAGAATAGAGGTCACGCCCCAAAAAGCGTGTAATGCCAATAATACAGGGTAGCTGGGCATGGTGGCCATATAATAGCCACCCAGGCCCGTGGCGAAGAGAGAGAATGAAAGGAGTTTCCGGGTCGAAATACGATCCGACAGCCAGCCTCCCGCAAAATATGAGATCAAAGCCAGAATTCCGAACATGGTATTCAGAAAGCCCAGCTGAGTGAATGTCACACCGAAAACTTCCTGCATGCTGGTTTGAAAGCTCTTACGCATATACGGGAGCATGTAAATACCTTCTGCAGCAAGCATCAGACTGCCCATATATAACCACCGTTTTAAAGGGCTTATTTGTTTCATTGCCTATGGTTATTATCTAGATTGGCGGTATCCAGAATATATTTAATGGATAATTAATGCAGTTCCCTTTTTCTGATTCAGGTGGAGCTGCCAATTCAACAAGCAATTATGAGATAAGCCTGATGGTTTTCGATATGAAGATATTTAACGTAATGGAGGCAGGGTGAGCATTCGATTATAGTAACCGTTCTTCGAATTCCATGTCGGAAAGCAATTCATAACCATCATCTGTGATAAGGATCTGCTGTTCCAGCTTCACGCCTTCGCGACCTCCCGGTGCACCCACATAGCTCTCGATGCAAAACACCATACCGGATTCAATAATTCCGTCGTAACCCTTCTCCCTGATCCAGTTACTGTGCATGACCAACGGAAATTCATTGCACAATCCTGTACCGTGTGCAACAGCGGGTTGTTCATATTCAGCATATGGTTGTGGCAGGCGCCAAGCGAGGTCGGCAACCTCAGAAAAGGCTCGTCCCGGAAAAAAAATCTCTGAGTTACGGCACACTTGTTCATGAGCTAGATTGTATAGTCTCTGTTGCTCCGCACTTGGCATACCGTTACCGACGATCCAGCTGCGCGAAATGTCCGCCGAATAACCCTGCGGCCCGATAAGATCCGAGTCGAGACTAATCATTTCACCTGCCTGAACTTGGCGTGCGCCAGCTTCCTGGTACCAGGGATTCGTGCGCGGTCCAGAGGTCAACAAACGAGTCTCGATCCACTCTCCACCCTGTTCAATGTTGGTTTGGTGCAGGATAGCCCAGATTTCCTGCTCACTCATTCCCGGTCGTGTTGCATCACGCATTCGACGTATACCGGTCTGGCAGACGTCCACCGAGTGTCTAAGTGCGCTGATTTCCTCCGAGGTCTTAACCATCCGCGCCAGGTGTGCGACCTCCTGCCCATCGACGATCTCAACACCGGCCTTTACCAGCATGTGTGTACCAAGAGGATCAAGTCGATCGATAGCCAGCCGCCGGTTATCGCCACCGTATGTTCGCAGTAAGTCGACGATTTCGTCGCACCACCATTTCGCGTATTCCTCAGAGCGTGGACCGGCGGCAAAGTGATACCAGGCTATGGCGTTACGCACTTCATCTACCGCCGGGCAGTGCTTCGACAGATGATCACACAGTGTGAATTCGAAAAGTATGACAGGTCCCTCTATAGGGACGAAAACGTAACGACAGGGATTATGCAGACTGTAGACCTGCATATTTGTGGTACCTGTTGCGTAGCGGATATTAATGGGATCATAGAATAGCCCAGCCGCGCAGTTTGATTGCTCTAGCTGAGCGCGCAGACGCTGAAGGCGACCGAGGTGCAAAGCCGCTGTACGTTTTTGTTCCTCGAGAAAATTCATTGGGAGAGAGCCTTTGGAAAGGTAACCCGATTAGTCTGTAAGTCCGTCGCCGTGGCATTGAGCCTCGGCCTCGATGTGTTCTTGACAGACGCGGCCATAAACGCGCAAGGTGCTTTCCACTTTACCGATAAAGCCGGGTTCGCGCGCATAACCAAAAATAACGGTATGGCGATTACCCACGACCTGCGTAACGCGATGTAATGAAAAGCGCCCCTTAAAAAGCTGTAGATCACCAACTTTCAGATCTAGAACTTTCACTCGTTCCCGGGCGCCTTCAAGCACCGATTGGACGGCCGCGTAGTTCTCGTTTCCAGATTCACGGATTCCCGGGCAATACTCAAACAGTCCGCCATCATTGGCACCACGTGCCAAAAGGCTAACGACAAATTCATTCGCATCAAAATGCCAGCCAAGACGGGCACCATCCTGCATCGTATTAATCGTCAAACCTCGAATGGGGTCGGCGAATTCATAGATTTTATCCGCCTTCAGGCAGGCTGCGAGGAATTCTTTAAATAAATCGCTATAATACAGGCGCTTGATGAGGGTTTGCTCGGGGATTTGATCCTTGCCCACGTTACCGATGGTTGTTCGGTACGCAGCTCTGCGTGGATGACCATGTGGAAAGCTATTATCTGCCAGTGTGCCATAGGGGGTATAGGGCTCCTCGCTGAAGGTTGCTTTGGGCGCCAGAGTAGTTGTTTCCTCGCACAAGGTTTGATGCAAGTCTGGCCGGACAAATCCAGGAATGACTGCACAGCCATCGCTGTCCAAATCCGCATGCGCCCGTTTTATTACTCGCTGCAGACGAGGATCTTCGGAATGTTGGATGGGATAGCGGTCCAAGTCCACTATATCGAGAGCGTTGGATATTTCGAATTTAGATACGTTCATCGATGGCATCTCTTCAATTTTGGGTATCAAAATCAATCTTAAATACGGCTAAGTGTGACTGTATATTTTTTAGATTTCAATGCCTGTGAATCAACCAGCCTTTGCTGGACACCTCAAAGCCATCCACAATAATAGTATGGGAGAGATTGACCCTTCTTGGACTTCTCCCGGTCTGGTAAACACTTCTGGTCTATGACATGAGAATAGGAAGAAACGATATGAACAGTCAACGATGATACACCCCGGAATTCAAAGTCGGGGCCGTTCGCCCGGCATGTTTCCGACATCATGCTGTTTGACAACGTCATCACCGGCACGAAACATCCCGAAGCCGGTCCGCCGCTGGATGAAATTCGTCTCGGCGTGTCACGCGGTTATTTCTTTGACGGCATTGCGTCCGACATTCAACCGGTCATCGAAGACGCACTCCGCCGGCTGGAAGCAGCCGGCGTCACCCTGGTCGAGGCCGATATACCGGACGTGGAAGAACTACTGGAACAATCCTATCTCCCCATCCTCAACTACCGCACCTGGCGCGTGCTGGACGATTACCTG
>JBBDSF010000149.1:0-9862 GCA_040905125.1 Pseudomonadales bacterium
CAACTGTCAATTCGGATTTAACTCCATGATTCATTTGTACTGCTTTGTCACTTCATATTGCTTGTACTACAAGACCGGGACATTGGAGAATATTTTTCAACCCTTTTGGCGTGGCCGTGGTTCATATAAGATTGGCGTCATCCCACGCCATGACTGGAAGCGCTAAAACCCCCTCAATGACTCAATCATTCGTTCACCTTCGGCTTCACTCGGAATATTCGCTAAGCGACGGGATGGTACGGGTCAAGCCCCTGGCGTCGGCGGTCGCCGAGATGGGCATGCCGGCCGTGGCTATAAGCGATAACCATAATTTATTCGCCCTGGTGAAATTCCATACGGCGGCGGTGGAGGCCGGGATCAAGCCGATCATCGCCAGCGATGTCTGGGTCGCGCCGGAGACCCCCGGCGGCCAGGCAACGCCTTTGGTGCTGATTGCCCGCAACGAGCAGGGCTACCGTAATCTGACGGAACTTTTATCTCGCGGATACCTGGAAGGACGTCATCTGGGCAAGACTAATCTTGAAAAGCAGTGGATAGCCGCGCAGTCAGAAGGACTTATTGCATTATCGGGCGGCCGCGAAGGCGATATCGGCAAGGCCCTGGTGGCTGGCAATGTCGAGGAAGCGCGGCAGCGGACGCGAACATGGATGGACATTTTTCCGGATGCCTTCTATCTGGAATTACAACGGACGGGCCGCCCTGATGAAGAATCCTGCATCCATGACTCCATCGAGCTGGCGGCAGCTCTGGATTGCCCGGTGGTTGCGACCAACGACGTGCGCTTTCTGACGGCAGACGAATTCGAAGCCCATGAGGCCAGGGTATGTATTCATGAGGGGCGCACTATCGATGACCCGCGACGCGAGCATCGCTACAGCGAACAGCAATATCTGAAATCGCCGGAGGAGATGTGCGGGCTGTTTGCCGATATTCCCGAGGCCATCGAAAATACCCTCGAGATTGCCAAACGATGCAGTGTGGACGTGGATCTGGGCAATTATTACCTGCCCGAATATCCCATCCCTGAAGGCTACACCACGGAGGCGTACTTTGCCGAGGTGTCGCGTCAGGGCCTGGAGCGACGTCTTGAGAAGATCTTCGACACCACGGACCCGGACTTTCCCGAAAAGCGTCAACCTTATGACGACCGGCTCGAGTTTGAGCTAAAGGTCATCAACGACATGGGATTCCCGGGTTATTTCCTGATTGTCATGGAATTTATCTGGTGGGCCAAACAAAACGATATTCCGGTGGGTCCCGGGCGTGGCTCCGGTGCCGGCTCCCTGGTTGCCTACGCTTTGCAGATTACCGATGTGGACCCGCTGGCCTATGACCTGTTGTTCGAACGATTTCTCAATCCCGAACGGGTGTCGCTGCCGGATTTCGATATCGATTTCTGTATGGATGGCCGCGATCGGGTTATTCAGCACGTGATGGAACGTTACGGTCGGGACGCTGTTTCGCAAATCATCACCTTCGGTACTTTGGCAGCCAAGGCCGTGGTCCGGGATGTGGCCCGGGTTCAAGGTAAACCCTATGGGCTTGCGGACAAGCTGTCCAAGCTGATTCCTTTCGATCCGGGTATGACGCTCGAGAAGGCGCTGGACGAAGAACCGTTACTCCGGGAATTCGTGGATCAAAATGACGATGCCGCGGAGATCATGGAAATGGCCTTCAAACTGGAAGGCCTTGCCCGCAATGTCGGCAAACATGCCGGTGGTGTCGTGATTGCACCAACGAAACTGACCGACTTTTCACCCCTTTATTGCGATGAGTCCGGCGCCATCATGACCCAGTTCGACAAGGATGATGTAGAACAGGCGGGCCTGGTCAAATTCGACTTCCTTGGGCTGCGGACACTCACCATCATCAAAAATGCCGTTACCAGCATTGATGTGAGACGCGAGACAAGGGGCGAGGAAGCCCTCGACATCGATACGATTCCGCTGGCGGACACTGGTGTTTATAAGGACCTCCAACACGCACGGACAACGGCAGTCTTTCAGCTTGAATCTCGTGGCATGAAGGACCTGATGAAAAAGGTAAAGCCCACAAGATTCGCTGACGTCGTCGCGCTGGTGGCTTTGTTCCGCCCGGGTCCCATGCAACTGTCGGATGACTTTATCAAGGGCAAGCAAGGCGGACGCGTGGATTACCTGCACCCCAAGCTCGAACCGGTGCTGGAGGGAACGTACGGGGTGATGCTGTATCAGGAACAGGTGATGCAGATAGCCCAGATTCTCGCGGGCTATTCGCTGGCGGATGCCGACTTGCTGCGCCGGGCCATGGGCAAAAAGAAGCCCGAGGAAATGGCGCAGCAACGTGCAATATTCAGCCAGGGCGCTGTCGAACGCGGTGTTCCCGAGGCTCAGGCTAATCACATTTTTGATTTAATGGAGAAATTTGCCGGCTACGGGTTCAATAAACCCCATTCAGTCGCCTATGCGCTGATCGCCTATCAAACTGCGTGGCTGAAACACCACTACCCTGCTGATTTCATGGCAGCCGTGTTATCCGCCGACATGCAGAATACGGACAAGGTGGTCATCAACATCGAGGAAAGTCGTGAGATGGGCCTGACCATTCTGCCACCGGACATTAATCGGGGCGAATACCGGTTTATTGCCGATGAGGATGACACGATTATTTACGGGCTTGGCGCCATCAAGGGCCTTGGCGAAGGTGCGATCGAAATGATCGTAGAGAGCCGGGTCAAGGATGGACCATTTGTCGATCTTTACGACCTGTGTGAGCGTGTCGATTCCCGCAAGCTGAACAAGCGGGGGATTGAGGCCCTGATTGGGTGTGGTGCGCTCGATGGTTTGGTAACTTTCGGGGACGATTCCATCGACTACAAGCGTGCTCTGCTGACAGCTAATCAGGATGAAGCTGTCAAGTCAGCCGAACAGAAGATTCGCAATCTGAACAGCGGCCATGCCGATCTGTTCGGCGAGGACATATTGTGTCCATCGGGAGAGACGGGCAATCGTTACAATCATTTTGCCTCACTTCAACGCCTGACGTTTAAAGAACGATTGCAGCGTGAAAAAGAAACCCTTGGACTATATCTGACGGGCCATCCGCTGGACATGTATGCCAGTGAGCTTGAACATCTGGCCAAAACGCGAATTATTGACCTGCGGGTCAGCAAGGATGAACAGACCATCGTTGGTCTGATTGTCAGTATGCGCGCCATGAAGAGCAGGAAGGGCGAAACCATTGCGTTCGCAACTCTGGACGACCGAACTGATCGTATAGAAGTGGCGGTATTTGCCGAGCTGTACGCCGCACATCATGAAAAGCTGAAGAAGGATCAGGTGATTGTGGTGAAGGGAACCACCAGCGCGGATGATTTTACTGGCGGTATCAAAATGCAGGCCAGTGAAATCTACAATTTGCTTGAAGCAAGGGGACGTTCCGTACGGCGACTGACATTGTGCCTTGACGGAGAAGCCCTGGAGGAAGATTTTAGCGGTGAGCTGGCGAGGATACTGACGCCTTATAAGGATGCAAACGGTCAGGGCTGTCCCGTTTCCATCGCTTATTCGCGTTGCGATGCCAAAGCCGAGGTGCTGCTTGGCGACGAGTGGCGCGTTCTGCCGGATGATGAACTGATTCAGAGTTTGCGAGATCAGTACGGTAACGAGCAGGTTCGCCTGGACTACTCCTGATACCCCTTTTATTTATTGTTGGGGAAAAATGTTAACTTTAACCACTGACAACCGGTTAAGTCACCCGGACGTGAAACGGCTCGTTATCGGCTACAGTGGTGGGCTCGATTCCCATGTGCTTTTACACCTTGCCAGTCGAGCGGGTACGGGACTTCCCGTGCAGGCTTTACACATCAATCATGGGTTAGCCGGAGAGGCCGACGCCTGGCAGCGTCATTGTAAGCGAACATGCAGTAATCTGGACATTCCGTTTGAGGCGATACAGGTTTATGTGGATACGACTGCGGGAAGTCTGGAAGACAAAGCCAGAAACGCCAGATTCGATGCCTTCGAGCAATTCCTGGAAAGAGGAGACTTGCTATTACTCGCCCATCACCTCGATGATCAGATCGAAACGCTGTTTTTCTATTTGTTTCGGGGCAGCAGCATATTTGGCGTCAAGGGGATGCCGCCAGAACGAGCTCTCGGCCGGGGTCAATTATATCGACCCCTGCTTAACGTCTCCCGGGCCGATTTGTCAGTCTACGCCGAAAAACATGACCTCCGTTGGATTGAAGATGCCAGTAATACGGACGTTGGCCCTGATCGTAACTACCTGCGCCACAAAGTTATTCCCGTGATCAAGGCACGCTGGCAGAACCTGGATAGTGTCTTGCTCCGTGCCATTCAGCGGGATGCGGAGATGATGCAACTTATTGATTATTATGGAGACTGTGACCTCGAAGCGGTGATGAGCCCTGACGGGGGTGTGTTTGTGGGTGCGTTGCGTGATATGCCCGCCACCCGGTCCAAAAATATCATCAGAAGCTGGGTCCGACGCCTGAACCTGCCCTGGCCCGGCGATTCCATGTTGGAGGAAACGCTAACCTCTTTGATACACGCCGAGGAAGGTGCCATGCCTTTGCTGACCTGGCAGGGAATCGAGCTGCACCGGTTCAAGGACAGATTGTACCTGACCAGGAAACTCGAGGATCATGATATTTCCCAATCGGTCAGGATGAATCCGGGTGAAACAATCGACATCGCGGGGGGCACCCTCTCTGCCGAGAAGGTCAAGGGGCAGGGTTTATGTATTGATGAATCGACAGAATTGACGGTCAAATTTCGGCAGGGTGGAGAGAGAATCAAACTGTCGAAAACACGAACACTCAAGAATCTTTATCAGGAATTGTCCGTGCCTCCCTGGTTGCGGCAACGCCTGCCCCTTGTCTACCTCGACGAAGAGCTAGTGGCGGTTGCGGGCCTTCCCGCGTGGAATGTGCCGATGATAGTGGCCTTCGACTATATTGCATCAGCTAATCAGGCCGGGTGGTTGTTTTTATTTAATCTCCCTGACCGCCCAAATTTACATTGAGAGGAGGGAGTGAAGGTGGTATCGTAGAATCCCATCTTGGTTGAGCCCTTCAACCTTTCAACCGCACAAGGTGCGTACTGGATGGGAGTCCAATGTCTCGTTTTATATTTGTTACCGGTGGTGTCGTCTCCTCATTGGGGAAAGGCATAGCCGCCGCGTCTCTGGGCGCTATTCTCGAAGCCCGGGGCCTTAAAGTCACCATGTTGAAGCTGGATCCTTATATCAATGTCGATCCAGGCACCATGAGCCCCTTACAGCATGGAGAAGTCTTCGTCACCGCCGATGGTACCGAGACGGATCTCGACCTGGGTCACTATGAGCGGTTCGTTCACACCACCATGACTCGCAACAGCAATTTTACCACCGGGCGTATTTATGCCGATGTCATTGCCAAGGAACGTCGTGGTGATTATCTGGGGGCGACCATTCAGGTAATTCCGCACATCACGGACGAGATAAAGACCAGAATCAAGGACGGCGCCGAAGGCTCGGATGTGGCCATCATCGAGATTGGCGGTACGGTGGGCGATATCGAATCCCAGCCGTTTCTGGAAGCGGCGAGACAGCTACGCTTCGAGGTTGGCCCCAAAAATTCTCTGTTTATCCACCTGACGCTGGTGCCGTACATCACCACTGCCGGTGAAACCAAGACCAAACCCACGCAGCACTCGGTCAAGGAACTGAGATCCATCGGTTTGCAACCGGATATTCTGATCGTCAGGTCGGATCATGAAATTCCCGAAAGTGCCACGCAAAAGATTGCCTTGTTTACCAATGTCGAGCCCCGGGCCGTTATCCCGCTAATAGATGCGCGCACGATTTATGAAATCCCGTCGATGCTGCACAAGAAACTGCTGGATGAAATTGTGCTCGACAAATTTGGACTCGAGTGCAAGGCAGCGGACTTAAGCGAATGGGACCGCGTGGTTGAGGCGCAATTATCGCCGAGGTATCACGTCAAGCTGGCGATGGTTGGCAAGTATATGGACCTCATCGATGCCTACAAATCGTTGAACGAGGCGCTTATACATGCCGGCATACATAGCTATGCTGATGTGGACATCGTGTTTGTCGATTCCGAGGAACTCGAGGAACAGGGTCTGGATAAACTGGCGGATGTAGATGCCATTCTGGTACCGGGTGGTTTTGGCGAACGGGGTTTCGAGGGAAAAATCGCGGCAGCCGGATACGCCCGGGAACACAATATTCCTTATTTGGGCATTTGTTACGGTCTGCATGCGGCAGTTATCGAGTTTGCCCGCAATGTTGCCGGGCTGGAACATGCCAACAGCACTGAAGTGGATCCCGGAACTCCACACCACGTTATTGCCTTGATTACTGAATGGGTTGCTGACGATGGCCACAAGGAGCTTCGCACCGAGGACTCAGATCTGGGGGGTACCATGCGCATGGGTGAACAGGAATGCATCCTCGCACCGGATTCGTTGACCTATGAAATCTATGGACGTGGCACCATTCGAGAGCGGCATCGGCATCGATATGAGGTCAATGATAACTATGTGCCCACTCTGGAAGCGGCCGGGTTGCGTATTGCCGGCAGGTCTGCAAAGGAATCGTTGGTGGAAGTGATCGAAATTAAGGACCATCCATGGTTCGTGGCCTGCCAGTTCCATCCGGAGTTTACTTCAACGCCGCGAGACGGCCATCCCTTGTTCACCAGTTTTATTAATGCCGCAGTCAGGAAGAAAGACGTACAGCCCCGTATGACTGCATAACGGGCGGTAAAACGGTTAAAATTACATCCAATTATCGATAACCGGATTATAGACATGGATCTTTGCGGCTTTAATGTTGGCGAGCGTACGCCGTTTTTCCTGATTGCCGGTACTTGTGTAATCGAGTCTGAACAATCGGCAATCGATACCGCCGGTCAGTTGAAAGAGGTCTGTGACTCGCTGGATATTTTTTTGATTTACAAGTCGTCCTTCGACAAGGCAAATCGCTCATCCCACAAGAGTTATCGTGGTCCCGGTATCCATGAAGGTCTGAAGATTCTCGACAAGGTCAAATGTCAGCTGAACGTACCGATACTAACTGACGTTCATGAAGATACACCACTCGGAGAAGTCGCCTCAGTCGTTTCTGTTCTGCAAACACCGGCATTTTTATGTCGTCAGACCGGTTTTATCCAGAATGTAGCATCTCAGGGTTTGCCGGTTAATATAAAAAAGGGCCAGTTCCTCGCGCCCTGGGATATGGTCAACGTGGTCGATAAAGCGAAGGATACGGGTAACGACCAAATTATGGTGTGTGAACGCGGCGTCAGTTTCGGCTATAACAACCTGGTTTCCGATATGCGTTCACTGGCCATCATGCGGGAGACCGGCTGTCCTGTTGTGTTCGATGCAACACATAGTGTACAGCTGCCGGGCGGGCAAGGTACGCAATCAGGCGGGCAAAGAGAAATGGTGCCGGTGCTCGCCAGGGCTGCAACTGCTGCGGGTGTTCACGGACTGTTTATGGAGACCCATGCCGATCCGGACAGTGCGTTAAGTGATGGACCCAATTCCTGGAGGCTGGGGGATATGTATGAATTGCTGAGGGTGTTAAAGGAAATCGATCAGGTAGTGAAACAAGACAACGTGCCGAAAGTGGCTGTCGTTTAAGGAGTAGATATTAATGACCGAAATAGCTGATATCCGGGCACGCGAGATTCTTGATTCGCGCGGCAACCCGACTGTAGAGGCCGAAGTGGAACTCGAATCCGGCGAAGTCGCGGTGGCCTGTGTGCCGTCCGGAGCATCAACCGGTTCCAGAGAGGCGCTTGAGCTGCGGGACCAGGACCCGAAACGTTATAAAGGTAAAGGGGTTTTGAAGGCCGTCGAGAATGTCAATACAACCATTCGCGAACTGTTACTGGATCGGGAAGTTGAAGACCAGGCGGCACTGGACCAGTTGATGATCGATGCCGATGGGACAGAGAACAAGGGTTCCCTGGGGGCCAATGCGATTCTGTCAGTTTCCCTTGCCGCCGCGAAAGCGGCAGCCATGGCCAAAAAGATGCCGCTTTATGAATATCTGGCCGAGCTGGATGGCAGCCCGGGCCGCTACAGCATGCCGGTGCCCATGATGAATATCCTGAATGGCGGTGAACATGCCGATAACAATATCGACATCCAGGAATTTATGATTTTGCCCGTCGGGGCTCAAAATTTCTCGGAGGCGCTTCGTTGCGGCGCCGAGGTTTTTCATACGTTGAAGTCCGTGTTGAACGAGCATGGTCAGAGCACGGCCGTGGGTGATGAAGGTGGATTCGCCCCGGATTTGCCAAGTAACGAAGCTGCCCTGGAAGCGATTATGGAGTCCATTGAAAAAGCTGGCTATAAGGCGGGGCAGGATGTCTGGCTGGGGCTGGACTGCGCGGCGTCGGAGTTCTATAAGGATGGCAAATATGTGCTGTCGGGCGAGCAGCGCGAATTCGACGCTGCGGGATTTACGGAATACCTGGATGGTCTGATAGCTCGCTATCCGATTCTGTCTATCGAGGACGGGCTCGATGAGACTGACTGGGAAGGTTGGGCGCACATGACTCAATCATTGGGCGACAAGGTACAGTTGGTAGGAGATGACCTGTTCGTCACCAATACGGAGATTCTAAAACAGGGAATCGATCAGGGTGTAGCCAATTCGATTCTGATCAAGTTCAATCAGATCGGTACACTGAGCGAGACGCTGGCCACCATACAAATGGCCAGGAAAGCGGGATACACAGTGGTGATCTCCCATCGCTCAGGAGAAACGGAAGATACCACTATTGCCGATCTGGCGGCGGCCACCGCGGCGGGACAGATTAAAACCGGGTCGCTTTGCAGGACCGATCGTGTCGCCAAGTATAATCGTCTGTTGCGGATTGAGGATCAGTCAGATGCCCTCTACAAGGGTATGGCGGAGTTCCGGCGGTGAATCATGAAGACTAGACGGGTTATCATTGGCGTGCTGGTGGTGATCGGTATCGCCCTGCAAGCCCGTCTATGGGTAGGTGACGGTAGTCTGGCACACGTGAGTGCCTTGCGGGATGAGGTGGAAACGAAAAAATCGGTCAACGAATCCCGTGGTCAACGAAATGAGATACTCAAAGCGGAGATTAAAAACCTCAAAAGTGGCCTGGAGGCCATTGAAGAGAAGGCGCGCAGCGAACTGGGCATGATTAAAGAGGGTGAAACCTTTTTTATGATTGTGGAAGAGGAAGGCTCGTCCCGGGATACGAATTCGGACTGACTTTAGCCCCCGCATGGGGCTGGTTCAGCGGCAAATAATGCTTCCCGGTTGCGTGTAAAAACCCGAGAAATCGGTTGACCGGGGTTTGAAGGGGTATATAATGCCCACAGCTAGAAAGTTAGTCTTATATTTATGCACACCATTTCGAAGTTTCTTTTGTAGTACCTCGTTCTGTTCTCCATAAGTAAGTCACTTCCAGCAAAACTAATCGGCCTCATAAAGAGGTCTATTTTACTAATGAAAGATCAGGATATTTATTATGTCTACTACAACCGGTACCGTTAAATGGTTCAACGAATCCAAGGGTTTTGGCTTTATCGAGCAAGAATCCGGCCCCGATGTCTTTGTTCACTACAGTGCTATTACCGGCTCGGGTTTCAAAACCCTCGCTGAAGGCCAAAAGGTCGAATTCACTGTCACCCAGGGCCAGAAAGGTCCGCAGGCAGAGAACATCGTAGCCGTCTAACGACTGCGCCGTAACCAGAGCCTGCGGGCGAATTGATCGCAACGCAGGCTATCCCGCTCTCCTCTGGAGTGAGGGGTCGAAAAGGGCAGGACCTGATGGTCTTGCCCTTTTTTGTGGGCGTGTAAAATGGGC
>JBBDSF010000149.1:9962-27645 GCA_040905125.1 Pseudomonadales bacterium
CGAAAAGGGCAGGACCTGATGGTCTTGCCCTTTTTTGTGGGCGTGTAAAATGGGCGTGGGAGGCGAAGTGATGATATCAGCAGACGAGGCGATCGAACGACTCCGTGAAGGCAACCAGCGATTTGCCACAGACCAGCCCGATCGCGCGGCTTTGACAGGTCAGACGCGCCGCCATGAATTGGGGGCAGGGCAAGAGCCTTTCGCCATCATTCTCGGTTGTTCCGATTCCAGGGTGCCGGCTGAACTGGTATTCGATCAGGGTCTGGGAGATTTATTTGTCATCCGGGTCGCCGGTAACGTGGTTGCGCCGTCGCAAATTGGCAGTGTCGAATTTGCCGCATCGCAGTTCGGGACCAGACTTGTGGTCGTGCTGGGACATTCCCGGTGCGGCGCGATTCTTGCTACTCTCGATGAACTGAGCAGACCCACAGCGGATCAGTCACCTAATCTACGTTCCATTGTAGATAGAATACGACCGTGCGTGGAACCGTTAATGGAGACGGAACTGAGCCGCGATAAGGAGTCCCTGGTGCGACAGGCGGTCCGCGCCAATATTCGTATGTCAGCAAACCACTTAAGACAGGGCTCGCAAGTGCTTGAACGATTGATTCAAAACGATGGCCTGCGTGTGGTGGGCGCCGAATATGCGCTTGAAACCGGAGTGGTGGAATTTTTTGATGGCATGGCCGATGTCGCCTGGACGCGGTCGGCCGAATAATGGCGAAAGGCGACATGGAAATATGGGTAGATGCCGATGCCTGTCCCGTTGTAATCAAGGAAATCCTGTTCCGGGCGGCGCAGCGAACCGGAGTTGAGTTGACGCTTGTCGCCAACCAGCCTGTTCGTGTTCCACCCTCACGCGTCATTAAATCGTTGCAAGTTGCCGCCGGCTTCGATGTTGCCGACAATGAAATCGTCAAACGGCTCCAGCCTGGTGATCTGGTGATTACCAGTGATATCCCTCTGGCCGCGGAGGTGATTGAAAAGGGCGGCCATGCCCTGAGCCCCCGAGGCGAGCGTTATTCGATGGAAAATATCAGAGGCCGCCTGAATATGAGAGACTTTATGGATACACTCCGTGCCAGTGGCATTAATACGGGTGGGCCACCGGCGCTGGATCAAAGTAACCGACAGTTATTTGCCAATGAACTGGACAAATGGTTGGTCCGTAGAAACAAATAAAGCGCAATCACAACGAACACTGCCAATGAACGATTCAGGATTTTCACTTTGTTTTCCGCGCGCGCGGGGTGAGCCCCTTTGTCGCGGCGTTATCAAAGCTGAAGCCGGTGATTTCCAGGTCATGGAACAACTTGGATTCGAACCCGCGGGTAATGGCGAACACGCATATCTGAAGATCCGCAAAATTAACGCCAATACCGGGTGGGTAGCGTCACAGCTTGCCGGGCTTGCCGAAGTTCGCCCGTTCGATGTCGGATATGCTGGCCGCAAGGATCGACAGGCGATAACTGAGCAGTGGTTCAGCTGTTACTTGCCCGGCAGAATGGATCCCGACTGGCGCACGCTTGCCTCGGACGATATTGAAATTGTCGCTGTCACCAGGCATCGCAGGAAGCTCCGTAAAGGCGCTCATAGAAGAAACCTGTTCCAGGTCCGTATCCGGGAGTTCGATGGTGACCGGGCGGACATGGAGGCGCGCCTGGAGTGCATCAGGGATAACGGGTTCCCCAATTATTTCGGTGAGCAGCGGTTCGGGCGAGGCGGCCGGAATCTCCACTATGCGGGGCAGCTGTTTGCCGGTGAGCGAGTGTCCAGGGCTAAACGGGATATTTATGTCTCTGCCGCAAGGGCATATCTGTTTAATCGTGTATTATCTGATCGCGTAGTCAATGGATACTGGCAGAGCCCCGATGAAAAGGCGGCACTTTACGGAATAACTAAAAAAGGGTCTCCTGATCCCGAGCCGGCAGGATATGAAGCATGGTGTGAGGGACTGAAACGTCTGGGGATTAAAGCGTCGCAACGGCCGATATGCATATTACCGGAAGATTTTGACTGGAAGTTTGAAGATAATAAGACATTATTACTTTCTTTTGGATTGACAAAGGGCGCCTACGCAACGAGTTTGCTCCGGGAGCTGGTACATTACGAGGAAGCGGTGAGTGAATAATCACGGACCTGATCTACGCGGTGTGGGGATGACCTCCCAGCGTACACGAGTACGCCTGGTGGAGAGATTAAGGGAGCGAGGCATCACGGATGAAGGATTGTTGGAAATCATCAGTATGACACCGAGACACCTGTTCATCGACGAAGCGCTGGCGCATCGCGCGTATGAAGATACGTCCTTGCCTATCGGCTATCAGCAAACGATTTCACAGCCATACGTGGTGGCGAGAATGACCCAGGCATTGTTGTCTGATGGGCCACTCAAGCGCGTACTGGAGGTTGGCACCGGCTCGGGGTATCAAACCGCTATCCTGGCGCAGGTGGTGGAGCGGGTGTTCACGGTCGAGCGGATCCAGGGACTGCTTGAGCGTGCCAGGGAACATCTAAAATTGGTCGGCCTTCGAAACGTTCAATTCAGGCATGCTGATGGCGGGGTTGGCTGGCCGGAAAAAGGCCCTTTCGATGGCATTATCGTGACCGCGTCGCCGCGTCGTATTCCGGCGGAACTGATTGAACAACTTGCCGAGGGCGGCAAAATGGTGGTGCCACTTGATAATGGTAATGGTCAGGAGCTGGTACTGATCCGTGCAGACGCGGGGGTCATAGGAACGCAAGTACTCGAGAAGGTAAATTTCGTACCCATGGTCGGCGGCAAGGTCTGATTGCCGGTTATGGTTAAGGAAGTTGTCAAGGTCGTATTGATTGGCGTCGCTATGGGTGCCGCGGAAATCGTTCCCGGTGTATCGGGTGGTACCATCGCATTCATCAGCGGTATATACGAACGGCTGATCAATGCACTGAAAGCATTCACCCCCAATCTGTTTCGGGTGTTGCGGGATCAGGGCGTCAAGGGTGTCTGGCAGGCCATCGACGGTCAATTCCTGGCTGTATTGTTCGGTACCATGGGTGTCACCGTGTTCCTGTTTGCCAGCGGTGTACGCTATTTGCTGGACAATGAGCCTGTACTGATCTGGTCCTTCTTTTTCGGGCTGGTGATCGCATCGGCCTGGGTGGTTGCCAGGGAAATTTCCCGTTTCGGCGTCGATCTGCTGCTGGCAGGTGCGACCGGGCTGATCATCGGTCTGATTATTACCACTATGGTGCCCATCAATTTACCCATTGCCCCCTGGACACTATTTTTCGGCGGTGCTCTGGCAGTTTGTGCCTGGATACTTCCAGGACTTTCCGGGAGCTTTATTCTCCTTATTCTGGGACTGTACACCTACGTTATCGATGTCATTGGGCGTTTTGATATCTTCAATCTTGCCGTCCTCGCCGCTGGTTGCGCATTGGGCCTTGTCAGCTTCGCACAATTGTTATCGAGGTTCTTCAAGCACCATCGGGATGAGACCCTGAGTGTATTGACGGGATTCATGCTGGGGTCACTGACCAAATTGTGGCCCTGGAAACAGACCGTCAGCTATCAGATCCGCGATGACGGCAGTCAGATACCCGTATTGCAGGAACCGATACTGCCGTCAGTCTACGTGGATATTACCGGAGCTGAAGCCCAGGTCGGCATGGCTATTGTGACCGGCATGGCCGGTTTGATGATCGTGTTGCTGATCGACTGGCTTGCGACCAGAACGCGTGATGTCGGCAGGTGATGAAATACCGGCGATTTCAATCAACACTGACGTATCTCGCCGTGACATTATTGATGACGGCGTGCCAGAGCAGTGATCCGCGCCGGACGCCCGTCAGCGAAATTGGCCAGGGAGGAGATCGCGGCTGGCATGTGGTTCAGCGTGGCGACACGCTTTACTCTATCGCCTGGCGGTATGGTCTGGACTACAAGGAATTGGCGGACTTGAATGATATTTCGCCGCCGTACACGATCTATATCGACCAAAAAGTCAGGCTATTTGACAAGCAGCGGAATCGTTCCCGGACAGTAAGAGAGGCCGCGAAGGATGGGCCGCCAAAAAAATCTGACAAGCCATCCTCCGTAGCGCAGTCTGCGAAAGTGACCGAGTCCGTCGAATCCTTGAAATCCGTGCAGGGCAATGTGGAAATAGGTTGGCGCTGGCCCCTGGACGGGGAAGTGGTTACCGCGTTCTCATTGCAGGGCGACATCAACAAGGGGCTCGATATCAAGGGCAAGTCGGGAGATCAGGTGCGTGCCGCCGGGGCGGGGGTGGTGGTTTATGCCGGCAGCGGCCTGCGAGGTTATGGCAAGCTGATCATCGTCAAACACAATGACCAATATCTAAGCGCCTATGCGCACAACCGAAAGGTGCTGGTGAGTGAAGGGGACAAGGTCAAAGCGGGGCAGGTCATTGCCCGCATTGGTGGCGATGATCCCGATACCCAAATGCTCCACTTTGAAATTCGCCGCGATGGCAAACCCGAGGATCCGCTGGCATATCTGCCGGCACGCTGATAGATTCCCTGTTTCTCCCGGGGGAGGGGGTGGTGCCGAGTTCTTATTTCTCGAGGTGTTGCCGCTTGTTCTCAACTTCGGCCCACTCTTCGGCCTCCGGCAATGGATCCTTCTTCTCGGTGATATTGGGCCAGGTCTCTGCCAATTCCGCGTTTAACTCCAGATATTCTTGCTGATCTTCAGGTAGTTCATCTTCAGAGTAAATGGCATCCACGGGGCATTCCGGTTCGCAAAGTGCGCAATCGATACACTCGTCGGGGTGGATTACCAAAAAATTGGGGCCCTCGTAGAAACAATCCACTGGACAAACTTCTACACAATCTGTGTGCTTGCATTTGATGCATGCATCGGCTACCACAAAGGTCATTACTGCAGGTCCTCGTTACGTTGGGCGGAAAGAGTGACGAATTCTAGCAGCTTTTGCAGTCTAAACAACATGTACCCGGTGTGGGAATTATTCCTCCATTAATTCCTTGAGCTGGTATAGCAGTTCAAGTGCCTGTTTGGGTGACAGGTTGTCCACTTCGAGGCTTTCGAGCTTCTTCATCAGATGCGACGATGTGTTCTCCGTCGCTTCAGACTGCTTGTTTGTTTCCGTTGGCCCGTTGGTTTGCTGCGCAATCGGATCTACGAAGAGATCGGACTGCGCCGGACCACGGGAGTCACCTCTGATTTCATTTTCCTCCAATTGCAACAACTTCTCCTGTGCATCCTCAATGACGGTATGAGGGATGCCGGCGAGCCGGGCTACCTGCAGGCCATAACTCTGGCTGGCAGGACCCTCACTCACCGAGTACATAAATATGATGTCATCACCATATTCCCGGGCCGACAGGTGTACATTGGCCGTCGCGGGCAAGCTGTCGGCGAGACCGGTCAGTTCAAAATAGTGAGTTGCGAATAATGTCAATGGCCTTATATTGCGGGCAATATAACCGGCACAGGCCCAGGCCAGAGACAGGCCGTCGAAAGTAGATGTACCCCTGCCGATTTCGTCCAACAAGACGAGACTCTTATCCGTGGCATTGTTGAGAATCATGGCTGTTTCCGTCATTTCCACCATAAACGTCGATCGCCCGCTGGCAAGATCGTCAGAGGAGCCGATACGGGTAAAGATGCGATCCACGGGTCCGATGGTGGCCGACTTTGCGGGAACGAAGCTACCGATGTGTGCCAGCAGAACGATGAGGGCTGCCTGGCGCATATAGGTTGATTTTCCCCCCATGTTCGGGCCGGTAATGACTAACAGACGACGAGTGTTGCCCAACTCCAGGTCATTCGGGACGAAAGGGTCGGTAAGCATTCGTTCCACCACCGGATGGCGGCCTTCCTTGATATCGATACCAACCTCGTCGTCGAGTCGCGGCCGACATAAAGAAAGTGTTAGCGCTCGCTCTGCCAGGTTGCATAACACGTCCAGTTCCGCCAGTGAGGCAGCGGTTTGTTGCAATCCGGGGAGTTCTTCCACGAGGCAGTCCAGCAATTGGTCATAGAGTTCCTTTTCGCGCGCAAGCGCCCGGCTCTTGCTGCTTAATGCCTTATCCTCGAACGTTTTAAGATCGGGTGTGATAAACCGTTCGGCATTTTTAAGCGTTTGTCGGCGTATATAGTGTGCGGGCGCCTTATCTGATTGGGCCCGGCTGATTTCAATGTAATAGCCATGGACTCTGTTATAGCCCACCTTCAGTGTGGAGAGACCGGTTGCCTCACGTTCTTCGGTTTCGAGCCGGACGAGATAGTCGGCCGCGTTCTCGCTGATGCCGCGAAGGTCATCGAGTTCGTCGTCGTATCCGCGTGCGATGACGCCACCGTCGCGCACCACAACCGGTGGATTATCGACAATTGCGCGCGTGAGACGCTCGGTTATATCCGTAAATGGTTTAATTTTCCCGTTGGTATCGACAAGCAAGGGAACATCGAATGCTTCGAGTACGGATTTTATGTCGGGAATGACCAGCAATGCGTCTCGTAACCGGGCAAGATCCCGGGGTCTTGCCGACTTCAAGGCGACCCGGGCGAGAATTCTTTCGATGTCACCAATTTGTTTAAGGTGCGTTTGCAGGGACTCGAAACGGTAGTCGTTGCCAAGATAATCTACCGCGTCGAGACGCGAGTTTAACATTGACTGGTTTCGTTCCGGCCTGTTGATCCACCGGTTCAACAAGCGGCTACCCATGGGTGTTACGGTCTGATCCATAACCTGCAATAACGTATTGTCTCTGCCCCCGGAAAGGTTAGTGTCCAGTTCCAGATTGCGGCGTGAGGCAGCGTCGATGATGATGGCGTCATCCCACTGCAGCGTAGTCAGGCCCTGAATATGGGGTAGTGCGGCGCGCTGCGTTTCCTGCACATAGCCAAGTAAAGCGCCGGCTGCACCCACTGCGGTGTGTTGGTCCTCGCAGCCGTATCCGCGCAGATCGCGCGTATTGAATTGCTTTGTAAGCAGAGTCACCGCATTGTCCTGGTCGAATTCCCACGGTGGAAGAGTGCGAACACCGACGCGATTTTCAGCTGTGTCTGGATACGTTTCCTGATCCGCCAGGATAAGCTCTGAAGGATTGAGTCGATGCAGTTCGCTGGCGAGTGCATCGTCACCCGCAAATTCCTCGACCTCGAATCGGCCGCTGGCAAGGTCGAGACAGGCGAGACCATAGGTATTGCCATGCTTGTTAACGGATACGATCAGATTGTCTCGCCTGGCCTCCAGCAGCGTTTCTTCGGTGAGCGTGCCGGGCGTAACCAGACGAACGACCTGGCGGTCCACCGGGCCTTTGGATTCGGCGGGATCTCCAATTTGTTCACAGATCGCCACGGAAACGCCTTGCTTGACCAGGCGGGCCAGATACGAATCCACAGAATGATAGGGCACACCACACATGGGGATGGGCTGTCCGGCGGATGTCCCCCGGGTCGTCAGGGTAATGTCGAGCAACTGAGCGGCACGTTTGGCATCGTCATAAAACAGCTCGTAAAAATCCCCCATCCGATAAAACAGCAATTCGTTCGGATGCCTGGCCTTGATCGCCAGATATTGCCGCATCATGGGAGTATGTGTCGCTGTATCGTTCAACGGAGCTTCTCTGGCCTGTTTGCAATGCGAAGAGTAACGAACCGGCTGGCGAGTTGCGAGCCTCGAGCTACGAGCTGCGAGCTACGAGTTCTGAGCTGCGAGTATAAGGCGGCCCGGTTTGGCGGGAGAAAAAAGTATTTGGCTCTGGCTCAAAATTATGGAATAATACTGTACATATGAACAGTAAATAACCACGCCCATGTCATCCCGACCGAGGCCGAAGGCCGAGTGGAGGGATCTTGAATCGAATCAAAGTAAAGAAGGGTATTATTATGGCTGACGTCGACGCGAATAAACAAAAGAACAAGGAAAAAGCCCTCTCTGCGGCACTTTCCCAAATAGAAAAACAGTTCGGCAAAGGGGCCATGATGCGCCTTGGCGACTCGCCTCGGGAGAAGGTGCCCTCGATATCCACCGGATCACTGGGCCTGGACATTGCGCTGGGTGTTGGCGGTCTGCCTCGTGGCCGGATTGTTGAAATATACGGTCCGGAATCTTCCGGCAAGACCACCCTGACATTGCAGGTTGCGGCGGAATGCCAGAAAGCCGGGGGTACCTGTGCCTTTATCGATGCGGAGCATGCGCTGGACCCTGAGTATGCCAGCAACCTGGGCGTCAATATCGATGACCTGCTGGTGTCCCAGCCGGATACAGGCGAACAGGCTTTGGAGATCTGCGACATGATCGTTCGATCCGGAGCCGTGGATGTTGTCGTCGTGGATTCTGTTGCCGCACTGACACCGAAGGCCGAGATCGAGGGCGAAATGGGAGACCATCATGTGGGGCTCCAGGCACGTCTGATGAGTCAGGCGTTGCGCAAGATGGCGGCCAATATTCAGCATTCCAATACCCTGGTGATATTTATCAATCAGATTCGCATGAAGATTGGCGTCATGTTCGGTAGCCCCGAGACGACGACCGGTGGTAACGCGCTCAAGTTTTACTCCTCGGTGCGCATGGATATTCGGCGTATTGGCTCGGTGAAGGATGGCGATGAGGTCGTGGGCAACGATACACGAGTGAAAGTGATCAAGAACAAGGTGGCGCCACCTTTCAAACAGGCTGAATTTCAGATTATGTATGGCAAGGGAATCTATCAATTGGCCGAGGTTGTCGATCTGGGTGTGCAACAGGGTTTGATTGACAAGGCGGGCGCCTGGTACAGCTATAAAAAGGATCGTATTGGTCAGGGCAAGAAGAACGCCACCGAATTTCTGGAACAGAATCCCGACATGGCCGCGGAGATTGAAGGGCAAATCAGACAGCAGCTGCTGGGCAAAGCGGCGGCGGAAATTCCAGACGGCGGTGATGGTCTTGCTGCCAGTCATGCTGAAGGTGATAAGTCAGACGATGAGGACGGCAATGTCACACCGATCTCCAGCGTCTGATCGCAGGGCAGATTGCCCCGGTGACTGAATTCGGTCCAGTGGATGTTCGCCGCGCCGCCATGGATCTGCTGGCACGGCGAGAACATTCGCGTCAGGAGCTGACTCAGAAACTTGAAAGGAAATTTCAGAAAAAGTGGGCTGACATACCCCAAGGCCTTATTGAAGAGGAAGTCGACAAACTGCGGCAAGAAGGTCTGCAAAGCGATACCCGGCTGGCCGAAGCATTGGTGAGATCCCGCGCCGGCCGCGGCCAGGGACCTTTGAAAATCGAAGCGGAGTTGCGGACCAAGGGCGTCCATGAAGACGTGGCCACCCAGGCTCTGGAACGTTGCGGAGTGGACTGGGTCGAATTGATAACGGATGTTGCTCGCAAACGCTTCGGCACTGACAAACCCGTCGATGCACGGGAACGCGCAAAGAGGTCCCGGTTCCTGCAACAGCGCGGATTTTCGTTTGAGCAGATCAGCGGCCTCGATTGATGAAGAGCGTAGCAGGCGCGTTTGTGGAGATACCTTGCAGAGATACCTTGCGGATATAAATAGTTTAGATATAGGGTAATTTTCTGTATCGTTACCACCCTTTGAATTCAGTCCGATCATTACAATGAAAAGCCACGAAGTTCGCCAAGCGTTTCTGGACTACTTTGCCAGCAAGGATCATACGATCGTTGAAAGCGCATCATTGGTGCCGGACAATGATCCGACTTTGCTGTTTACCAATGCGGGAATGGTGCAATTCAAAGAGGCGCTCGCTCTGCGGGAGACCCGTGGCTATACCCGGGCGGCAAGTTGCCAGCGTTGCGTCAGAGCCGGTGGCAAGCATAACGATCTTGATAACGTGGGTTATACCGCGCGGCATCATACCTTCTTCGAAATGCTGGGAAATTTCAGCTTCGGCGATTATTTCAAGGAAGAAGCCATCATGTATGCGTGGGAATTTATCACCGAGGTTCTGGGTATTCCCGGCGATAGGCTATGGGTGACGGTTCACAACGACGACGACGAGGCGGAAGCCATCTGGGCCGATGCCATCGGTTTTGATCGCAGCCGTATTACTCGCCTCGGTGATGACGCCAATTTCTGGACCATGGGAGACACGGGACCTTGCGGCCCCTGTACTGAAATCTTTTACGATCATGGCGAAGATGTCCCCGGCGGTCCGCCTGGCACCGAGGGTGAAGAACTGGATCGTTTCGTGGAAATCTGGAATCTGGTCTTTACCCAGTATGATCGCTCCGCGGACGGTACCCTGACACCATTGGCCAGGCCCTGTGTGGATACCGGCATGGGGTTGGAGCGGTTGGTATCGGTTCTTCAGGGCGTTCACGACAACTATGAGACGGACCTGCTGCAGACATTGGTTGATGAGGCAGGGGATCTGCTCAATATTCGAGACAGAAATATTCCCTCACTGAAGGTCATTGCCGATCATATTCGTGCCAGCGCCTTTCTGATTGCCGATGGCGTACTGCCGTCCAACGAGGGGCGAGGGTACGTATTGCGACGAATTATTCGTCGTGCCCTCAGGCACGGCCACAAGTTGCAATCGACCGGACCATTCTTCCACAAGTTGGTGGACCCGTTGGTGGGGCTGATGGGCGAGGCGTATCCGCTGTTGGCCCGCACCCAGAGCCAGGTCGAAAAAGTGCTTCTGAAAGAAGAGGAGCAGTTCGAGGTGACCCTGGATCAGGGTATGCGCATCCTGGGCGACGCGATTGAGGAGTTGGATGGCACGGAGATTCCCGGGGACGTTGTCTTTAAACTATATGACACCTACGGTTTCCCGGTGGATTTAACGGCAGATATCGCCCGGGAACGGGATTTGGCTCTGGATATGGAAGGGTTCGAGACGGCGATGGATGCGCAGCGCCAGCGAGCCAGAGCGGCCAGTAAATTCGGGGCAGTGGACTACGACAAACTGGACCTGGATATCGAAACTGAATTTCTCGGATATGACACGCTCATTACCCGGGGTGAAGTCCTGGCGATTTATCAGGGAGAACAGCTCTCGGAGATGGTCGAGGAGGGCGATGAGGCCATTATCGTCATGGATCGCACACCCTTTTATGCCGAGTCCGGTGGTCAGGTGGGCGATACCGGGCGATTGTATCAGGATGGTGTGACCTTCGAAGTGCGCGATACGGTCAAGGAAAATGAAGCGGTATTGCACCAAGGCAAGGTTATCGAAGGACGCATCGAGGCCGGCGATAACCTGGAAGCCGAAGTGGACTGGCGTTTGCGTGACGCGACCCGGCTCAATCACTCTGCAACCCATTTACTGCATGCCGCCCTCAAGATAGTCCTGGGTGATCACGTCAATCAGCGAGGTTCGGTCGTCGACCCGGAAAGGCTGCGTTTTGACTTCTCACACTTTCAGCCCTTGACCCATGACGAGATTCGTCAGATAGAACGAATGGTCAATGAACAAATCAGACGCAACACGGAAGTCAGAACTGAAGTAATGGACCTGGAGGCGGCGCGCAAAAAAGGTGCGGTCGCATTGTTCGGTGAAAAATATTCAGAGAAGGTCCGGGTCTTGACCATGGGAGAAGATGGGTTTTCCATTGAGCTGTGTGGAGGCACCCACGCGTCGCGCACGGGGGACATTGGCGTGTTGCGTATCGTGTCCGAGCAGGGCATCGCCTCGGGCGTCAGAAGAATCGAGGCGTTAACGGGTCGTAAGGCGCTGGAATACATCGAAGAGATTGAAGACACCGTGTCGGAAACCGCGGAGCTCCTGAAGTCGGATCGGGGCAACGTGTTGCAGCGCGTCAAGTCGCTGCTTGACACCCATCGCAAACTGGAAAGGGAAGTCGCTCAACTTAACATGAAGCTCGCCAGCGGTGGCGGTAATGATATTGCCGACTCGGCTGTCGACATTGGCGGTATCAAAGTTGTAACGCACACGCTTGAAGGCGCCGATCCCAAAACACTGCCTGATGCCCTGGATCGAGTAAAAAACAGGATTCAAAGCGGCGCGGTGGTGCTGGCAACGATTAATAAAGGCAAGGTTTCTCTTATTGCAGGCGTCACCAAAGATCTCACCGACCGTATCAATGCGGGTGACCTGGTCAATCATGTTGCAATGCAAATTGGTGGCAAGGGCGGTGGCAGACCTGATATGGCCAGAGCCGGTGGTAGCGATGTGGATGGCTTACCGGCGGCAATGGAATCCGTCAACGCCTTCATCGAAACCTGCTTATAAGTTCAGGAATACAAGTCAGTTACATAACTTTTTGCGAAATGATTTTCTTTAACGGGGACATATTGTTTAATATGCGCCCATTTTAATACGGACCAGCTTATGTCACTTTTGGTGCAGAAGTTTGGTGGCACTTCGGTTGCCTCCGTTGCACATATTGAAAATGCAGCCAGACGGATCATTGAAGCGCGTGACGCGGGTAACGATGTGGTTGTGGTGGTTTCTGCCATGGGTGATGAGACTGATCGTCTCGTTGCGCTGGCGGACGAAGTGGGATTGACCGATGCCAGCGCGCACCGTGAAATGGATGTGCTTTTATCGACGGGTGAGCAGGTAACGACGTCACTGATGTCGATGACGCTGATGAAGATGGGTTGTCCAGCCAGATCATATACGGGTGGGCAGATAAAAATCCTGACAGATTCTGCTCACACTCGGGCGCGGATCAGGAATATCGATTGTGAAAAACTGCGAACCGACATAGCTGCGGGTACAGTCGCCGTAGTCGCAGGGTTTCAGGGCGTTGATGAGACGAACAATATAACCACATTGGGCAGGGGCGGTTCAGATACCACTGCCGTGGCGCTTGCCGCTGTTTTACAGGCGGACGAGTGTCAGATATTTACTGACGTGGAAGGCGTATTTACCAGCGACCCCAGGGTGGTTGAAGGGGCGAGATGTTTGCGGCACGTTACCTTTGAGGAAATGCTGGAGCTTGCTTCTCTGGGTTCGCGGGTCCTGCACACACGGGCGGTAGAGTTTGCGGGCAAGTACAATGTACCGATTCGGGTGTTATCCAGCTTTAACAATTCGCCCGGGACACTGATAACGAGCGAGGAAGAAGAGGACGTCATGGAACAGCCGATTATTTCCGGAATTGCCTTTTCACGCGATGAGGCGAAATTAACCGTATTGGGTGTACAGGATGTCCCCGGCATCGCATCGCGAATTTTGGGACCGATCAGCGATGCCAACATCGAAGTCGATATGATCGTGCAGAATGTCGCGGCGGACAATAGCACTGATTTTACGTTTACGGTCCGTCGGGAAGACTACGAATCGGCCATGACAATTCTGCAGAGCATCGCGGATGATGTTGGCGCAAGGCAAGTAACGGGTGATAACAAGATCGCAAAACTGTCCATGGTGGGTGTTGGTATGCGGTCCCATGCGGGCGTTGCCAGCAAGATGTTCAGGGTGCTGGCTGATGAATCAATTAATATCCAGATGATATCAACCTCAGAGATCAAAATTTCAGTGGTTGTTGCAGAGCGGTATCTGGAGCTGGCGGCCCGTGCATTACACGCGGAATTCGGACTATCCGACGAAGAGGTCGAAGAAGCTGACTGATAGGCGCTGAACTGGATAATTATCATGTTCAGTTGAAAGTACAAATAAATAGTATGTTATAGTGTCGTCATATTGCGCCGGGTAAGCGGTTGCAGCTAAAGAGCGACCTGGACTGATAAGGAGATAGCAATGCTAATTTTAACTCGGAGAGTTGGTGAGACACTGATGATTGGTGATGAGGTGACAGTGACGGTGCTGGGCGTTAAAGGTAACCAGGTCAGGATTGGTGTTAATGCACCGAAGGAAGTTGCCGTTCATCGTGAAGAAATTTACCAGCGTATCCAGTCAGAAGATGACTCCATGGACGGAACCAACGATTAGTTCGTCCCCTTCAATTCGGTAAATCGCCGGGTTAACGTGTGGTGGCTTGCGCCGTATCAGGGTAAGTCACTGTACGAAGCAGATTTAAATACCCACGCTGAAACTCGACACCCTCGTAATATCGTTTCGACTTCAGAATTTCGTGCAGGCGTTTCAGTCTGTAGATCGGTACCGACGGCATCAAATGATGTTCCAGATGAAAATTGACCTGATGCGGCGCGATAAAAAATCGTTCCACAGGATTAATCAATAGCGTCCGGGTATTTTCTCGCGGGTCCAGGCTGTATTGATTGGGTACCGCTGCATGCTCGGCAATCTGTCTGATTCTTGTTACCAGCATGTGACTCGTCATGAATGCGCCAATCCACAACAGATACAGCCACGGATGACCGAAGGCGCTGAAGATGGCTAACAAGCCCACATTGACAGCAAGGCTTCGGGAAAGATATTGCCTGGTGCCGGGATCAAGTGCCGATAAATGACCAATGGCGGCGTAAATAGACTTGATCCGCCGCCAGCCAACCTGGCCGGTCAAATCGCGTTTCACTTTGCGCTTGAAGCTGCTGCGAGGAACCGGATAGTCCTTGTAATTGGGGAGATCCGGGTCACCTTCAGTGCCGGCCTCGCGATGGTGCTTCCAATGACCGCGCATATAGGCATCCATGTTCGAAAAGACCGGATATCCCGCCAGCCAGCGCCCGCAGAAATCATTCCAGAAGTTCGATGTAAACAGCGTTCGGTGTCCGCACTCATGGACAAGAATACCCAGTCCCAGCTGTCTGCTTCCGATGACGATCAGAGCCAACAGGATTGTTAAGGGGTTCGGATAGTTTGCCGCGACAATAAAGGTTAATGCCATTACACCCCAGTCGAACACAAATTTGAATGCACCCGCAAAATTATTCTTGCCGGTGACTTGTCTCATTTCTTCAGGCGTCAGGATGTCTTTCAGTTTCATCGTATGACCTCGGCTGTTCATGCAACTGCCGTTTGAGAGACGGGAGTGGCATCGGGAATATTGGTGTCCTTGCCTGCCCAGATATCCCGGCCCGCTCTATCGTATTCACGCATCAGTTCCCATAGTCGAATTCTCGGAGCCGGGTCCTGCATTGGATCGGGCAGCAGCGGATCCTTGGCCAGCATTTGAATCGCTGCTCCCCCTGTATTAAATGTTTCAATCATGGCTTCTTGCCGGGAGATCTTCACAAGGTTGTCCAGACTGTCTTCCAGATTTTTGGTCATGGCCCTGCATTGCCGGGTTAACTTTTCGACATCCACACATCGAATCCATTGCCGGCACCAGTCCTCGGTGACCTTGCCGCCGGATACGAGTACGAACGGCTCCGGCGTCCCCAGATCTGTCAGACGTTGTTCCAGGCTGTGGTGATCGATAGCCAGATTGTCCGGCCTCATCCACAGATGAGCCTGGATCATCCTGAAACCGGTACTGTGCAATGCCCAATGCCGTCGGTCGCCAGTCTCACTTTCGCTATGGACGAACAGCCAGCTATCTCCATCCCAGGGCCGCTTGCGAGCCTCACCCAATCGCCACTCTTCGACAAAGTCACTCAGGGGATCGGCCCGGTCTGTGAGGCGGTAATAACCGCGTTTAAAGTTGTCTATGAAGCCTCTGGTGACCAGGCGGGACAGGTTAACGCGCATGATATTTTCGTTCAGGCCGAACAGTTCGCCGGCCGCCATAATTTTACGCGCGGAGGTGCCCCGCTCGGGGTACGTGCGAAGCAGGTCCAGGATGATGTTGGCTGGTTTGATGAGTTTGGGTGTGGCCATGAATTTAATATTACACTTGTTGGCCCATTTTTCAACTTAAGTGTAATAAATGGCGGAGAGGGAGTCCGCCTCCGCCATGTTTCAGGCCGTTGCATCTCGCATCATCATATCCAATAAGTCACTGTTTTTCAGGATATTATTTCGTCAACTCGTAGCATGGCGTATAATTGATTTGCAAAATTGATGGTGGGTTGTATGGTATGCCAAAACGTGCGAAAGAACTGAGCGCCATGGCGGTGCGCAAACTGGATCGTCCTGGCGTCCATCCAGTAGGCGGCGTGGCGGGATTGTATATCCAGGTTTCCGACACAGGTGCTAAATCCTGGTTGCTGCGCGTCATGGTGGGCAGCAAGCGCCGTACAATCGGGCTGGGCCCTCATCCAGCCGTTAGCCTGAAAGAGGCGCGCGAGAAGGCGGCACGCTACCGTGAACAAATCCAGCAAGGCATTGATCCTGTTGCCGAAAGAAAAGCCGCCAAGGCAAACCTGATTGTCCAGCAGGCCAAACGACTGACCTTCCGGGAAGCAGCGCAACGGTGCCACAACGCGAAAGCTGCGGAGTTTCGCAATGAAAAGCATCGTAAGGACTGGCTCGGCTCGCTGGAGCGACACGCCTTCCCGGTGATCGGTGATATGCCGGTAGACGAGATCGAGTTACCGCACATTTTGTCCGTACTGGAACCGGTCTGGTACACGCACACCGAAACAGCGTCCAGGGTGCGGCAACGCCTGGAGGCGTGTTTAACCTGGGCGACGGTATCGGGTCACCGCTCTGGCGATAATCCAGCCCGATGGCAAGGCAATCTAAAAGAAGTCCTGCCCAATCCCTCCAAGGTTAAAACTGTCAAACATCATGCGGCGTTACCGTTCGCGGAGTTACCAGTGTTCATGGCCCAATTACGTCAACGGGAAGGCATGGCGGCGCGAGCACTGGAATTCGTTATTTCGACCGCTGCTCGAAGTGGCGAGGTTCGAAAAGCAACCTGGGCCGAAATCGATTTCGACGCGAAGACCTGGACGATTCCCGGCGAACGGATTAAGGCCGGAAAGCGTCATACGGTGCCATTGTCAAGTGATGCCCTCAAGATCTTGAAAGCCTTACCACGCTACGAAGGTAGCGATCTGATCTTTCCCGCGCAACGAGGCGGACCTCTCTCCGATATGGCGCTGACGATGGTACTTCGGCGAATGGATATTGATGCAACAGTTCACGGATTCCGCAGTACTTTCAAAGACTGGTGTCGTAGCCGGACCAACTATCCTGATGAAGTCAGCGAATTGGCACTGGCGCATGTGAGCAGTGATGCAACCAGGGCAGCTTATGCACGCGATGAGTTACTGCCAAAGCGCGCGGAATTAATGAAGGATTGGGCCAGGTTCTGCCGTGGTGCTGAGTCCGGTGACATTCTCCCGTTGCATACCGCCAAAGCCAGGTAAAGACTGAGTGGAATCACTCAAGAAGAACACACTAACAAGCTATTCGGCCTTCGCGGAGCGAACCGGAATTACAACATTTCCTTGGTAGGTTCTATGCTTGTCGGTAATGGCGTCCTTATGACCCGTGCTGTGGCTTGCTATCGCCTTGCCGTCAGGCCGTGGCCACCTTAAAGTAAGGAAATTGCGTCATCGTGATGGTTATATTTGCCATGCGTGCTGCAAGCGAGAGCCGCACTGGTCTGGCAATGGTTTCTCGAACCGGTGATAGATGTCTGCCTGACGCTTTTTCTTGCACGTTTTTTGAGCAGACCGTGAGGCGTTGATAGATCGATTGGATCGGCGTAGCGTCTAGGGCCATCAGAAATAGACGTCACGGTGATTGAATCATGGTGACGTTGATACAAATGTTAAGTCTTGAAAGCAACTTCAAGATATTTGAGAAAGGTCAATAGGGAATTTTATATGTGTTACCGTGGTTGCTCCTGAGCATATGCTGGTCAACCTAGGTACGCAAAATGAGCAACGGATATGAATTATTAGATTGCCAAGATAAAGGTCGAGGTATTTTCGCTACGAAGCAGTTTCATTCAGGCGATATAGTTATGGTAGGCAC
>JBBDSF010000150.1:0-4694 GCA_040905125.1 Pseudomonadales bacterium
AACAGCCAGATCCCTCGACTCGCTACGTTCGCTCGGGATGACAAAGTAGTGTCATTGCGACCCCGGCACGTAGTTGGCCGGGGCAAGCAATAGGCTAGTGACCCTTGACGATACTAACGCAAGGCGCTAGTATTCAGCCTCATGATCAAGTCGTTCAAGAGCAAGGAAGCCGAGAAGATTTATCAGGGCCGCTATTCGAAGCGGATTCCCAAAAACATTCAACGCCTTGCGGCTCGGAAACTTGAAATGCTTGCCGCGGCGAGTGAGCTAAAATCATTGAGAATTCCGCCGTCTAACCGTCTTGAAAAACTGCAGGGTGACAGGGCACGTCAACACAGTATCCGAATCAACGATCAATGGCGCATTTGTTTTATCTGGAAATCTGCTGATGCTTATGAGGTGGATATTGTTGATTATCATTAGAGGTGTCAGTTATGGCTAAGAGAAATTTCGATCCCATTCATCCTGGTGAGATTTTGCTTGAGGAATTCTTGCAGCCCATGGGTATATCGCAATACCGCCTTGCGAAAGATATCAGTGTAGCGCAACGCCGTATCAGCGAAATTACCCAGGGCAAGCGTGCGATTACCGCTGATACGGCGTTGCGCCTTGGTCGGTACTTCGGCATGGAGGCGCAGTTCTGGCTCAATCTCCAGTCACGCTACGATCTCCTGTGCACAGAAGTGGAACTCGCCAAACGGTTGGAGAAGGAAGTTACACCCCATGCGGCATAGAAGAATAGTTCTAACCATCCCATCAAGCCGACGCTGGAAATCCCGCGCCTTCCGCTAAATAGACTGTTATATGACTATCCAACTACAAAGCTGAATTCGAGATGGAAGATGATCTTGAATTAGAAGCAAGCCCTCTGAGCCAGAAAGTATTCGATAGTGGTAAGACGGTACAGGTTGAGATTTACCGGGGTGGCGGTAGTGACTGGCATCTTGAGGTTGTTGATGAATTCGGGAATTCAACTGTGTGGGATGATCAGTTTCCTACAGACGAAGCTGCCCTTGAAGAACTCAAATCAACAATCAGAGATGAAGGAATTGCCTCTCTTATTGGGCCACCTGCATGACATTGCTAGGCAAGCAATACGGCCCTACGGGCCCGGACCTCGCTTCGCTCGGCCGCTGTTACTAACGTTATGATTCTTGACAGTACCTGCTAATTGGTCAGGTGATCGCTATGCAAGTGAAATTTTCCGAGGGTGTCTTGCGCCAAGCCTGGAAGCGCTTCCCTGAATAGGCATGAGCGGAGGGTTGGGTCCGCTTAGGAGACTGGCTCCATACTCAAAGGCAGCAGCTTCTTCAAACTCGTGGGCAGCCTCCTGTGCGCAACCTTGCTTTCGAAAGGACTTCATCCGTATCCAGTAATTCTGCTTTACCAGACTCTATTTCATTAATTCTTCGACAAATCTCAATATCCCAGGCTTCGGCCAAATTTTCCTCCGCTGGGCCATCAAGGCTGGCCACCAGATCACTGGCAAGCTTGGCCCGCTCATTTTCAGTAAGGGACATTGCAGCACTCTTGAGTGCCTCAAGTTCTGCTGTGGTCATTGTCGGCTCCGAAGCATTGCGATCCGGGAAATGATGCCGGAAATTATTATCTATAACAAGGCGTTCAAACTGAACGGTTTAATCGTTATAAAACATCAAATAGTGGCAGACAACAAAAATTTCAGTCTAATGCAACACGTCATTTCCCCGCCAGTGCCGCGATCATATTCCGGTTAAAGTCGGGCAAATCTGACGGTACGCGGCTGGAGATCAGGTTGCCGTCACGCACGCAGGCTTCATCCAGCCATTCGACACCGGCGCGTGAACCGGGCTATAGTGCTTGATTGCGGGTATAACCACAGTTATACTTTTGGTTATGAAAACAGGCATATCAATTCCTGATGATGTATTCGAAAAAGCCGAACGAGCCGCGAAGAAACTTGGTGTTTCGCGTAGTGAATTATATGCAACGGCAGTTCGGGACTTCGTCGAGCGTTATCGTCGTGAAAATGTCACCGAAAAGCTTAATGAAATCTATTCTGCTGACGAATCAATTTCGGAGCTCGACCCTCATCTGATGAGACTCCAGGCACATTCTTTGAAAAGAGACGTGTGGTAATGAAGCGCGGTGAAATCTGGTGGGCCAACCTTCCTGAGCCCGCAGGTTCCGAGCCTGGATACAAACGGCCAGTTTTGATCGTTCAATCAGATGAATTTAATCGCAGTCGTATACATACCATAATAGCGGCTGCGATCACTTCAAATATAAAGCTGGCAGCCGCTCCCGGAAACGTATCTCTTTCAAAACGTGGTTCAGGATTAAACCGCGAGTCAGTTGTGAACGTCTCGCAAATCGTAACGCTAGACAAGTCATTTCTGACAGAGCGGATAGGCCGATTGTCCGAAACGAAACTGAATGAGGTTGAAGAAGGATTGCGTCTTGTGTTTGCGCTATGACAAGGCGCCCACACTGGCCAGCATCGTCGCTACATCAAGCGCCAAGTAATCGATCAGCAACAAACCGGAAATGCGTTACTTCAATAGCTTAGTTCACACTGATGCAACGTGCTATTTCCCCGCCAGTGCCGCAATCATATTCCGATTAAAGTCGGGCAAGTCCGACGGTACGCGGCTGGAGATCAGGTTGCCGTCGCGTACGCAGGCTTCATCCTGCCATTCTAAGCCTTCTTCACTGAGGCGACAGTACGACACCAGAGTTATCGCCCCCATATTACAAGGCAAACGCCCTGCCTGATGACAAAATGCACACGTTTATGCTATTATCATGCAGGTGAAAATCTACAATTGGAATGCGGAAAAAAACGAAGTTCTGATATCTGAACGAGGTATATCGTTCGAGGAAATTGTTTTCTATATTGAAAACGATGGCCTGCTTGATGAAATAATCCATCCTAATAGTCAGGACTATTCCCATCAACGGATCTTCGTTGTAGCAGTCGAGGGTTACGTTTATCTCGTCCCATATGTAGAAAGTGGCGACGAAATATTTCTCAAGACGATTATTCCAAGTAGAAAATTTACAAAGACTTATCTCGGAGATAACGAATGAAAAACGTGAAATTGAGCAAAGAGGAAAAACAGCTTCTTAATGTTGTCGAAGCTGGCGAGTTTGAATCTGTGCTCACGAAAAAGCGCCGGTCCGAGTTGGTCGCTGTAGCGAAGAAGACTGTGCGCAAGGACAAGCGAATCAATATCAGAATTTCAAATCGGGATTTGAAAGCCGTTCAGTTAAAAGCGTCGGAGGAAGGTATTCCATACCAGACCCTGGTATCAAGCATTATTCATAAGTACCTATCAGGTTCGTTGAAAGATATTTCCACCAACAGGCACGTGTCGGCAGACTCAGCAAAGCCGCGCCATTGATCAGCGCATGATCCAGCAATTTGTAATTTGCATAGAAAACGAAGGCTACGATGTTTCCCTGGAAAAACGGAAGTTGTATGAAGTATTGCCCGATCGTCAGGCAGAAGCCCTGGGACAACTGAGAATAAAGGACGAGTCTGGCGAGAATTACCTTTATCCAAAAGATTTTTTTGTCACTGTTAAATTACCTGCCGCCACTGAAAAAGCCGTCATAAAGGCGGCATAACCAGCCCATCTCCGTGAACGGAGACGGTGTCAATTTTAAAACCGCTTCTACCTTTATTTCCCCGCCAACGCCGCGATCATATTCCGGTTAAAGTCCGGCAAGTCTGGCGGCACGCGACTTCAGATCAGATTACCGTCGCGTACGCAGGCTTCATCCAGCCATTCGGCACCGGTGTTGATCATGTTGTCCTTGATTGAAGCGAGTGCACTATGTGCAGTTCAGCCGATGAACCACACCATGGCTTTTGTTTTCAATAAGTCACCGGACTCGTTTGAATAATACTCCAGTGGAGTATATCATTGGCTTATGATAACGGTTGCTGAGACAAGGATGTTTCAAAGGAAAGTGGCGAGTTTACTGTCTGAGCATGAACGAGAGGACTTGGTCACTTACCTTGCCGAGCATCCCCATGCTGGAGTGACTATGGAAGGGACAGGCGGTATCCGCAAACTGCGCTGGGCGCGAACCGGTGGCGGCAAAAGCGGCGGGGTTCGGATTATCTATTATTTTCACGACGAATCCATGCCACTGTATTTACTGACAGCATTTGGCAAGAATGAAAAATCCAATCTATCAAAGGAAGAAAGGAATCTTCTGGCAAAAGCGACCAAAGGATTGGTGGCTTTCTGGAGGCAAAGAAATGAGCAAAGCATACACTGAAATATCGACGGGCCTGGAAGATGCCATTTCCCATACCAAGGGAAATAAATCCCGAGTCAAATTGCATCGTCCTGAACCCATCGATGTAAAGGCCATTCGCGAGAAAACCGGGATGAGCCAACAGCACTTCTGTGCCACATTTGGCATATCACTCGGAACGTTGCGTCATTGGGAACAAGGCCTCAGAACACCGCGAGGCGCAGCGCGGATATTGCTTAAGATTGTTGATAACAATCCAGACGCCGTTATCAGGGCCGTAGGTCAATGAAACAGGATGCCCGGTAACGACTTTAGCAACGTCAAGCCTTACCTAAAGACGGCGCTTACCGCTGCTTTATTTCCCCGCCAACGCCGCGATCATATTCCGGTTGACGAAATATTTCTCAAGACGATTATTCCAAGTAGAAAATTTACAAAGACTTATC
>JBBDSF010000151.1:0-4620 GCA_040905125.1 Pseudomonadales bacterium
ACGGAGCGCTGCCTGATCTCATGATGATCTCATACACCAGATTTGACTATAACTCGTGAAGACCTGTTCGGGGGTAAATCCTGCCAGGCCACGGTGATGGTGGTCGAAGTTGTACCAGTCGAAGTAATCACCACACCAATTCCTGGCATGGGCCGAATGATCAAAGCGGCCGGGATAATCCGGTTGATACTTCTGGGTCTTGAACTGGCTTTCGCTGAATGGATTGTAAGCGCCTAATCTTCCCATCTTGCCATCAGGGTTCGAAGATGTCTTTAGGGAGGTTGTGAGGTAGCAGGTCGTCGAGTTCGTGCTCGTTGGCTCGCGGCAAGAGTTCGAGTACATATTTCAGATATTGTTATGGTTCGTGATCATTATGCTTGGCCGATTCAATCAAGGAGTAAATCGCCGCACTGGCATGCGCCCCGGCCTGGCTGTTGGCGAACAGCCAGTTTTTTCGATTATGGAAATATTTCCATAATCGAAATTATGGTCAGTTAGATATTATGTAATGTTTAGGGGACTTTTACGGATTTGCTCTGAGTTTCTTTCAAGGTGATGTCAACATAATATTGGTCGGGCAACTTCCCTTTAATAAAGAAGTTTCCCATGGAAACCAACTATATACGTTGTCAGTGGCTACGAAAGGAGTCAGACAAAATCCCGGCACAAGACCTCGAAACATTCATAACCTTTCTAGCAGACTGCTGAAAAATGAGTCGTTATCAGCTTCATTTGCTCCTGTTCTGTCATCTTGCAACTTATGTTGCCAGAGCCGGTCATCATCAGTTATAGCCAAAGATCATGTCGGTTCAGCTCTTTATGAGTTCGATGTTCATGTCCGGGCAGTCTCTTTGTCTTAATGTTGTTCATTAAAGCCCCACAGAACGTTCCAGACTATGTTGAACCCGGCTTCCAAAAGGCTTCTATGTTACATAACCGTACAATATTGTAAGCCATTGCACCCAAGGTATACATCGGCGCCACTCTATCCAGGCCTCGATGTCGCAGTTTGGCAAACAGGCCAATGGTCTTCATCCAGCCATTACATTCTTCTATCTGTTTGCGCCTGCGCTGGCTGATCGCATAGCCTTCATGATTCGTCGTTCGGCCATCAAGACACGAATGTTGCCGACAGGCAAAATGCGGTGTGCAACCGAGTTCCCGGCAGGTCTCGATAAAGGCGCGCGTGTCATAATTTTTATCGGCCCCCAGCGTGATCCGCCCGTTCCCGGGACGTCGCCTCAACATGGCCTCGCCCGCTTCCCGCTCTGCTGTGCCCGTCGCCGGGGTCAATTCCGCGTCCACAATCAGCCCATGCCGGTTCTCGGTCATCAGATGCCCGCAATAGTAAAGGCGTGCTTCTTTGCCCGAACCCTTGCGAAACAGGCTACTATCGGGGTCCGTCTTGCTGACATGAGTGTCGTTGCTGCGTTTTTCGCCATGAAAGTTCACTTCGGCATTACGTCCACCGGAACCACCCTGATCCGGTGGCTCCTCCTTGTCGACGGACTCGCGCGGCACAAATTGCTTCAACGATGCGCTCGCTTCGAGCAGTGTACCGTCAATGGTGAAATGATCGCGGGACAGCAATCGCTTCGCTGCGGCCTGTTGCCTGACCAGGCCGAACAGCTCATCGACAATATCCTGGCTGAGCAGCCGATCCCGGTTGTGGGTAAACGTCGTGGCGTGCCAGACATCGTCATCCATTTTTAAACCCACGAACCAGCGGAACAGCAGGTCATAGTTCAGCCTCTCCATGAGCTGGCGTTCCGAACGAATACTGTAGAGCACTTGCAGCAATAATGCCCGCAGCAGCTGCTCCGGCGGGATCGAAGGTCGCCCCGCTGTGGCGTAGATGCCCTCAAAGACATCATCCAGGTCAGATAGCGCCGTATCGAAAATCTGCTTCACCTTGCGAATTGGGTGATCTTTTGGGATTCTCTCCTCGGGCAAAACGTAACTAAACAACGCAGACTGGGAGTCGGAGGAACCTCGCATGGCCGTATCTTCTACTATTTTAGTTAATGGCAATTCTAACATATTATCTAAGGGGAATGCCCTAACAACGACTTTTTCAGCAGCCTGCTAGGTGGGCGGAGCAGGAATTTGGGGGTGCCCCATTGGGAGATCGACGATTGGAGCGCAGACTGGTGACAAGTGCGGCCCGCCAGGCGGAGGACCCGACCCGGGCCTTCACGCGCGCGGTCAGGGAAGATTGGGCGGCGGTGAAGGGTTACTACCGGCTGATCGATCAGCCGGAGGAGTCCGCGGTGACGGAAGGACTGGGCGTACTCGGTCGCTACCAGACTGGTGCCGCGAGCCAGGGGTTGCACGTGCATTCGACGCTGGCGGTAAGCGACAGCGGTCTGCCGCTCGGACTTTTGAATACACGCTTCGAGGCGCCGTTGGCCAAGACGTCGCCAGGCCGTGGCGCCCCGGCGGAGCGCAAGTCACGCTACTGGCTGGAGGCCCTGGCTGACTGCCGTGCGCTGGCAGAGGCATTGCCCCGCACCCGTCTGGTGAGCGTGATGGACCGGGAAGCGGACATCTTCAGCCTGTACACGGCGCAGCGTAATCATCCTGCGGTGGACGTTCTGGTCCGTGCCAAAAATGACCGCAATCTGCTGGCATGGGACGAGATCGAGGGCCGACACGCGCAAGCGGGCAAACTGTTCGAGACGATGCGTGAGCTGCCGGCAAAGGGCCACCTGACGCTGTCGGTGGCGCGCGCGAGTGTGCGGCCGAAACTCAGTGGCCGCCCGGCCCATCCTAGGCGCAAGGTGCGGACGGCACAGATGCCGCTATCCTGGCGGCAAGTGAGCTTCGGTTCGACGTTGAAGGAGCACGCGGGCCTGGAGGTGGTGACCCTTTAGGCGGTGCATGCCCGGGAGCAGTCGCCGCCCGAGGGCGCAAAGCGGCTCGAATGGTGCCTGCTGACGACCGTTGCTATCGAGGATGCGACCCAGGCAGAAGAGGTGCTGCGCTGGTACTGCCTGCGTTGGCGGATCGAGGAGTGGCATCGGGTCCTGAAGACCGGCTGCAGGGTCGATGAACTGGGTCACCAAAGTGCGGCCCGGCTGAGTCGTGCGATCTCGATTCGCATGGTAATCGTCTGGCGCATCATGTTGATGACGTTGCTCGGTCGGGAGTCGCCCGAGCTGCCACCGGAGCTGCTGTTCACCGATGTGGAACTTCGAGTCCTGCGTCGCTACGCGATGAAGCGCAAGGGCAAAGAGGTTCACACACTGAAGGATGCCGTCACCTGTACGGCAATCCTCGGTGGTTATCAGAATCGCAAGCACGACCCGCCACCGGGTGCGGATCTGACGTGGTATGGCCGCATGAAACTGGCCGCGATGTGTGACGTGATGGACCTGTACGACCTGGAGGACTAAATCGATATGCCAACTAACGACTTTGACGTGGTGCAGACTTGTGGGTAAAGGGCAGGGCTAGTCGGCTGCTGATTGCTTTACCGATTCCGGTTGCACCACCGGTCACAACGGCGGTGGTATTTCTGGAGGTCTGCATGGTATTTACTCAATAATGTTTTCGGGTATGGCTGATCTTGGAAAGTATCTGCACTCTTGTCCACAAGTGGTGGTTTCAACAATATATAAATTCCCTCCTTCCCTGAATTCCCGTGTATTTCCCGAGTCATTCATATCTAACGCTGATGTGATACACAGACGACTCAACCCGGGACCAGCAAAGGTACAACTCGTTATATTTTTGACGGGTAATGATACTATATCCGCTAAGACCCCATCGGGAGCGTATCGTTTTATTTTACTTCCGCCCCAGATGGCCAGCCAGAGAAAACCATCAGCATCAACTGTTAATCCGTCGGGCAAGCCATCATCGGAAGAAAGGGAAATAAAAGGAGCACCATTACGAGGAGTACCGGAACTGTTATCCCATTCATAACGGAATACCGTATAGGCAAGAGTATCGACGTAATAAAAGTATCGGTTGTCCGGAGTCCAGTCCAAGCCGTTGGACATACAGATATCGCTTATCAATGCTTCCACCCGTCCCTCATGATCTATACGATAAAGGCTACCTGTACATTCCTGATTGAGAGATGTGGTACCGGCAAAGAAGCGTCCCCGTGAGTCACACTTTCCGTCATTAAACTGAGTTGGCCGATCAGTTTCTATTTTCTTCCAGACTACCGGTGTGGCGTCCCAATGACTTAATACCAGAAATCCCTGTTTAGCGGCCAACAAGAACCCCCCTCCCTCAATCAATGCAAAACTTCCAAGCGGTTCGCCAATACTACGGTAATCAGCCGAATCGGATTTAAAGTCATACCGCCACAGATGCCCATTGGGGATGTCAACCCAGAATAATGTATCCGTATTTACATCATAGACCGGTCCCTCACCAATCTCTGTTCGGCATTCGTACAGTAATTTTGCTTCTTTGGCTGACATGCAACGGCTGAACCATTATTTTTTAGATTCGGATAACGAAATGATTAAGATAAGTTCCATATTATGAGACGACTACTCTAACAAACCGTAGCTGATAAACCTTGTGAAGTCAATATTATTGTGAGGAGTTGTGAGGAGCACATAATATGTCCGGTTCTGTAGCACATAAAGTGTCCGGTTTATG
>JBBDSF010000152.1:0-22091 GCA_040905125.1 Pseudomonadales bacterium
GGATCTTCCAATAATTCCTTGATTGTCACCAAAAACCTGACTGCTTCCTGTCCATCGATCAAGCGGTGGTCGTATGTCAATGCCAGATACATCATCGGCCGAATCTCAACTTTGCCATCAATGGCCATGGGCCTTTCCTGAATCTTGTGCATACCCAGGATTGCCGTCTGAGGCGGATTCAAAATCGGCGTGGACAACAGGGAGCCGAATATACCGCCGTTTGAAATGGTGAATGTACCACCTGTCATATCATCGATCGACAGCTTGCCATCTCTCGCCTTGACGGAATAACTCCGAATCTGATTCTCGATTTCCGCCAGCGTCAGACTGTCTGCATCACGCAGAACGGGGACCACGAGCCCACGCGGGGAACCGACGGCCACACCGATGTCCTGATACCCATGATAAACGATATCAGTTTCATCAATTGAAGCGTTTACACCGGGAAAGCGTTTTAACGCCTCGATACTGGCCCGCACGAAAAACGACATGAATCCCAGTCTCACCCCATCGTGCGATTTCTCGAATTCATCCTTGTATCTTTCTCGCAAATCCATAACCGACTGCATGTCTACCTCATTGAAAGTGGTTAACATTGCGGCCGTTTGCTGCACTTCCACAAGTCGCCGGGCAATACTTGCTCGCAACCGGGACATGGGCACCCGTTTCTCTACCCGCTCTTCGGCGGACAAAGGTGCCTCGGGGATGGCGTCGTCAACTTCGGTTTTTGCTTCGCTTTCCCGGGCGGAGGATTGCTTATTGGTCTCGGGCTCACTCGTTTGTTTAGCCACCGCTTTTAATACATCTTCCTTGGTAACGCGGCCATCTTTGCCACTCCCGCTGATGTCAGCCAGATCAAGCCGGTTCTCTTCGGCCAACTTTCGCGCTGCCGGGCTCGCCAATGGCTCGTCCGGTTGTTCCGATTCTTCTGTCTCTGCTTCCTGTTCTTTCTTTGGAGCACTTGCTTTTGTTGCGCTTTCTTTATTGTCGGACGATTTAGCCTCGCCACCGTCTCCACTATCTTCTGCGGAATCCGCTACTTCTCCTTCTTCAAAATGACCGAGTACCTCCTCTGCCAGGACCGTATCGCCCTCCTCTTTTAGAATCTCTTTGAGGGTGCCATCGGCCGGTGCCACAACTTCCAGGACAACTTTGTCCGTTTCTATCTCGACCAGAATTTCGTCGCGCTGCACGCTGTCACCCGGCTGGTAATGCCAGGTGCCTACCTCGCCATCAGCAACGGATTCAGGAAATGTCGGGGCTTTTATATCTATCATAATTGGATTCCCTCAAGTCACCAGCCAAATGGTGTCAATAAAATGCAATGGTCACTCAGTTTCGCGTTTGTATAACGCATCATGCACCAGTTCTTGCTGTTGTTTGACATGCAAGGACATGTATCCCGCCGCCGGCGAAGCAGATGGCGATCGACCTGCATAGTGCAGGTATATGGACGGGAAAGATTTCTGTAAGATACGGCGCATATGATGCTGGCTCGAATACCAGGCTCCCTGGTTCATTGGCTCTTCCTGACACCAGACTGCCGTATTGATATTTGGGTAATTAACAACGACTTTGTGCAACTCATCTTCAGGAAAAGGATATAACTGTTCAATTCGGATGATCGCCACATGATGCAACTCATCTTCCTGACGTTTGTTCACAAGGTCGTAATAAACCTTTCCGCTACACATGACCAATGTCGTTATGTTTTCCGGGTCGTGTTCTCTGACTTCGGGTATTACGTTTTCAAACTTTCCGTCACACAAATCCTCAAGGGAAGAAACCGCTTGTTTATGGCGCAACAAGCTCTTGGGCGTCATAACCACAAGCGGTCGCCTCATGGGTCGTATCATCTGACGCCTCAGCAAATGAAAAATTTGCGAAGGAGTGGTTGGTACACAGACCTGGATATTGTGTTCAGCAGAAAGTTGTAAAAATCTCTCGAGACGGGCGGACGAGTGCTCTGGACCCTGGCCTTCGTAACCATGAGGTAAAAACAGGGTCAGGCCGCACAACCGGGCCCACTTATGCTCACCACTGGCAATAAACTGATCGATAACGACCTGAGCCCCATTGGCAAAGTCACCAAACTGAGCTTCCCAGATAACAAGAGTATTCGGGCTGGTTTGAGCGTAACCGTATTCAAAGGCAACGACTGCTTCCTCGGACAAAAATGAGTCATAAATATCGAAACGGGGCTGATCGTCCGACAAGTGCTTCAAGGGAATATAGTCCCGGCCGGTCTTCTGGTCATCTATTTGTGCGTGCCGGTGCGAGAAGGTACCACGTCCCGAGTCCTGTCCGGTAATGCGTATCATGAACCCTTCCGATAACAAGGTGGCATAGGCCATGATTTCCGCATACCCCCAGTTAATCGGCAGGGCACCTGCGGTCATCTTGTGTCGATCTTCCATGATCTTGGTCAGCTGCTTGTGAAGTGAATACCCCTCCGGCACTTCCTCCACTTTCGCCGCTATCCGCTGAAACTCCTTGAGTGGAAACCTTGTGTCTGACGACGCATCCCAGTCGTGTCCAATGTACGGGCTCCAGTCCACGAACATGGATGTATCCGGTTCGGTCAAGTAATCCCAAGCCACTGCATTGCCTTCATCCAGATCATCCCGATACGACTCTATACGGCGGTCAAACTCGTCCTTATCGATCGCTCCTTGTTGGATAATCTTATCCGAATACAACTGCAATGCCGTTGGATGCTTCCGAATTTTTTCATACATGACCGGCTGCGTTATGGACGGCTCGTCACCCTCGTTGTGTCCGCGCCGCCGGTAACAGACTAGATCTATCACCACATCCTTTTTAAATTGCATCCGATAATCCAACGCCAATTGGGAGACAAACAAGACTGCCTCCGGATCGTCGGCATTAACGTGAAAGATAGGTGCCTGAACCATCTTTGCCACTTCAGTGCAATACTGGGTAGACCTGGCATCTTCCCGCTTGCTGACGGTATAGCCGATTTGATTATTGATAATGATGTGAACAGTGCCACCGGTATAGAAACCTCGAGTCTGCGACATCTGGAAGGTTTCCATAACCACGCCCTGTCCCGCGAAGGCGGCATCGCCGTGGACATTGATTGCAAGCACCTTGTCACCTGCCGGGTCCTGACGGCGATCCTGGCGCGCCCGAACCGACCCTTCAATCACCGGGGCGCTAATTTCCAGGTGCGACGGATTAAAGCCCAATGCGAGGTGCATCTCTCCGCCCGGCGTCATCAAATTTGACGAGAAACCTTGATGATATTTGACATCCCCGGAACCAAACCCGGGTGTATAGCGACCTTCGAACTCGCCAAACAGCTCTGCGGGATTTTTACCCAGCAAGTTAACGAGCACGTTGAGCCGGCCCCGATGCGCCATGCCCATAACCGTCTCGACGATACCCGAGGTGCCTGCCCGATGAATCAATTCAGCCATGCAGGGAATAAAAGACTCGGCGCCTTCAAGGCCAAAACGTTTGGTACCCGGATACTTGGTGCCCAGGTACTTTTCCAGCCCCTCGGCTGCAATCAATCGGTCAAGCAGACGGCGTTTGACACCTTCACTATAGGCCGGCTGTGAACGCGCGCTCTCCATGCGCTGCTGAACCCACAGTTGCTCATCTTCATCGGTGATGTGCATGTATTCCGCACCGATTGATCCACAGTAGGTTTGCTCCAGCACCTCCACAATTTTGTTAAGGGTGGCTTCTTTCTCACCGTAAAATAAGGTTCCCGTCTGAAAAGTGGTATCAAGATCGGCTTCGGACAGGCGATTATGGTCCAACCTCAGAACCGGCACCTCGTCGGGATTAGACATGCCAAGCGGGTCCAGTTTTGCTTTCAAGTGTCCGCGGCGGCGATAAATGCTGATCAAGTCACCAACGGCGACCTGTTTGCGTTCGTAATCGGAGCTGACCGCTCGGGGAGATACGGGCGCCACTCGTCCCTGGTTTTTCGAAAGCAACAGGAAGTGTTCTCGTACGGTTGCATGGGAAATGTCCGCGGTAACACCGTCGACTCGGGGAAGTCTTTCAAAGTAGCTGCGCCATTCTTCCGGCACCTGGGCAGGATCTTCGAGATAGTTTTCGTAGAGTTCTTCGACATAAGCAGCATTGTTACCAGACAAGTGTCCCGTACGCCATAGCTGCTCCATTGTACTTTCTTGCATCATCCCCACCTTACGGAACAGGTTTAAGTTGAAATAAACAGATCAAGTCGCTCTTTCCAGCAACATGTGTCGTATCTGCCCGATCGCCCGGGTAGGATTCAGCCCCTTGGGGCAATAAACCACACAATTCATGATCCCCCGACACCTGAACACACTGAACGGATCTTCGAGATTATCCAATCGTTCTTCCGTCGCCGTGTCTCTACTGTCAGCCAGGAAGCGCTTTGCCCAGATCAAACCAGCCGGGCCAATGAATTTGTCCGGATTCCACCAGAAGGAGGGACAGGCAGTCGAGCAACAGGCACAAAGAATACATTCATACAGACCATCAAGCTCGGCACGTTCTTCCGGCGATTGCAGACGTTCCTGGGCAGGTGGCTCCTCATCATTAATCAGCCAGGGCTGAACCTTTTTATACTGATCGTAAAACTGCCCCATATCCACCACAAGATCACGAATAACCGGCAGACCCGGCAAGGGTCTCACAGCCAACTTGCCACGCTTGACCACCTCGGACAGAGGTGTCGTACATGCCAGGCCATTCTTGCCATTCATATTCACGCCATCAGAGCCACAGACACCTTCCCGACAGGAGCGGCGGTAGGCTACCGAGGGGTCCATCTCTTTCAGCAGCTCAAGCACATCAAGCACCATTAAATCCTTGTTACCAGGAATTTCCAAATCGAAATCCTGCATATAAGGTTCGTTATCTTTGTCTGGATCAAACCGGTATACACTTACCTGCATCATTTTACCTTTTAATTTCAATAAGATAGCTTCAATATGACCGTTCTGTCGGTTCGAAAGTATCTACCGTAACGGGCCTGAAATTGACGGGGCGTTTTCGCACCTGTCGTGGGCCAGGCTCATATATGGAATGCACCAGCCAGTTCTCGTCATCCCGTACCTGATAGTCCTCGCGAGCGTGGGCGCCTCGACTCTCCTTGCGCTCTTCCGCGGCAATCGCGGTTGCCTCAGCCACTTCGAGCAGATTATCAAGCTCCAGCGCTTCCAGACGCGCCGTGTTAAAAGCCATGCTCTTGTCCGGCAGACTGGCCTTGGAAATTCGTTCCCTCAGCTCGGTAATCTTGTCAATGCCCTCCTTCATTGTCGCTTCCTGACGAAACACACCGAATTTGAGTTGCATCGTTGACTGCAACTCCTTTTTAAGTGAGGCGACGCTTTCGCCTTCAGCGCCTGAATCGTTCCATCGATTCAGGCGATGAAGCGCTTCCTCTACATCGGAATCCGCAGCCGGCGCTGAAGTCATTCCCTGCGCCAATGCCTCGGTAATATGGATGCCGGCAGCCCGGCCGAATACCACCAGGTCCAGTAACGAATTGCCACCCAGGCGATTGGCGCCGTGCACGGACACACACGCCACTTCTCCCACCGCGTAGAGTCCGTCAATTACCTGATCCTTGCCCTCGCTGTCCACCCGGATCGCCTGACCATGAACATTAGTCGGGATACCGCCCATCATATAGTGACAAGTGGGTACCACGGGAATCGGCGCAACAGCCGGGTCCACATGAGCAAATGTCTTTGACAGTTCGACAATCCCCGGCAATCGCTGGCTCAACACTTCCTGACCCAGATGATCCAACTTTAACAGGACATGGTCACCGTTTTCACCGGCGCCGCGTCCTTCGAGAATTTCAAGCACCATACTGCGAGCGACAACGTCTCTGCCTGCCAGATCCTTGGCATTAGGCGCATAGCGTTCCATAAATCGCTCGCCATCCTTGTTGATCAGGTAGCCACCTTCGCCTCGACAGCCCTCGGTGACCAACACGCCTGCTCCGGCGATACCTGTGGGATGGAACTGCCACATTTCAATATCCTGAACCGGGAAACCCGCCCGGAGTGCCATACCGACACCGTCCCCGGTATTCATGAGCGCATTGGTGGTGGACTGATAAATCCGCCCGGCGCCACCAGTGGCAAATACGGTTGCCCGGGCCTTGATATAGTAAAGCGCGCCCGTTTCCATGCATATCGCCGTAACACCGACCACGGCGTCGTTGCTGTTCTTCACCAGATCCACGGCAAACCACTCGCTGAAGAAGACCGAGCCCGCCCTGGTATTTTGTTGGAACAAGGTGTGCAACAGGGCATGTCCCGTTCTGTCGGCAGCTGCGCAGGTCCGGGCGGCTTGCCCTCCACGTCCATAATCTTTCGACTGGCCTCCAAACGGTCGCTGATAGATTCGTCCGTTTTCTTTTCTCGAAAAGGGCAGCCCCATATGTTCAAGTTCGAATACGGCCTCAGGCCCTACGCTGCACATGTATTCGATCGCATCCTGGTCACCGATGTAATCGGAGCCTTTGACGGTATCATACATATGCCAACGCCAATCATCGTTGGGATCCTCGCTTGCGATGGCGCAGGTTATACCGCCCTGGGCAGATACCGTGTGAGACCGGGTCGGAAACACTTTGGAAATTACCGCGGTCTTGCGGCCGGAGTCAGCCAATTGCAGCGCGGCTCGCAGACCGGCGCCGCCGCCACCAACGATAATGGCATCGAACTCCATTGTTGGAATGTCACCCATCTATATCACCAGTTATTACACAATTTGTCTTGAATACCGGGTTTGCACCGGTCAAAGCTGCCCGTCATGGTAACGGTTCATACGCATCTGCCAGTGCACATCTGCTCAAGCCCAGAGGATCAGCGCTCCCCAGATTAAATAACCGAAAAGGACAAGGGTACAGACAACTTCATACAGAAGGCGCCAGGTACTGGCACTACGACCGACGGTATGCTCACGCAGGTAATCAGTGCCCACTGTCCACATGCCGATCCAGGCATGAGCACACGTGGACAATAGCGCCAGCAGGGTAAAGACCTGCACCCAGGTCTGATCGAACAATGCCCGCCACTGCGCATAGTCGACATCCTGAAACAGCAGGTAACCAACTATAAACAGCGTGTAGACTGCAAGCACAACAGCCGAGACTCGTTGTATCAGCCAATCAGATACGCCACTTCTGCCCAGGCTCGTTACCTGAGTTACCATATATCTCTCCCGATCCTGTTAACCGCCAATTACCACTGTAAAACCCAGCTACCCGCCACCAAAATCACGATGCTCGACAACAGGAACGTAACCCGGGCCCCAAATCGACCGCCTTCGAGTGATTCTGCAACGTCCATATCCATCAACATGTGTCTGATGCCAGCAATAAAATGGAATGCCAGAGCAGACAGGATCAACCACGTAATCAGCTTCCCGACAGGAGACACCATCAAGCCCGCAATCTGCTCAAATCCTGTTTCCGATGCCAATGAACGATCGAGCGCATACAAACCGAAGGCGACAGCGACGAAAAGGGCGACACCGGCAATTCGATGAGTGATCGACGTCAGGGCATGAATGGGAAACGCAAATTTCGTCAAATCCAGATTTACGGGGCGACTGTCATTTTTCACAACAATTATATCCTGATTTGAAGTGTGAGTTACGTTGAATAATTCTCGGCCGGGCCAGACAGGCAGCAGGGGCGCCGGCCTTATTCGCTCTGCGCCGTAATGATAGTGAGTTTGTCCTCAAAAAACAAACGAGCAATAGCAGTCAAGCCCTTGATCACAGGGCCTTTACATGACAGTCGGGTTTTGCTTACATGCACCCCTTCACTGTTATATTTTACAATGTTCGAAACCGCAGGGCCTTATTCTGCCGCGGCTACGGATTTTCGGGAGCCCACGCATGACACAAAACGTTCAGATGATAATCGACGGTAAAACGATCGACCTGCCGGTACTTGAAGCAACCGAAGGGCGAAACGTTGTCGATGTCAGAGACCTCATCTCGGAGGGAATTTTCACCTTTGACCCAGGCTTTTTATCCACTGCCAGCTGCGAATCGAAGGTAACCTATATCGATGGCGAGCAAGGGATACTGCTGTATCGCGGTTACCCCATCGAACAGTTGGCCGAAAACTCCAATCATCTTGAAGCAAGCTACCTCTTACTCAACGGCGAGTTGCCCGATAAACAACAATATGAAGAATTTACCGGCAGCATTACGGAAAAAAGGAGTATTGATAAAAAATTTCAGCAGATATTTAATGCCTTCGATCAGCATGCGCACCCTATGTCAATGACTTGTGCTGCTATTGCCGGGCTGTCGTCGTTGTATTACGAGGACACGGACATTACGAATCCCGAAGATCGCATGCGAGCCGCACACCGTTTGATCGCACAGATACCCACTATTGCCGCCATGGTCTATAAACATGGACGCGGCGAAGAGTTCGTCGAACCTCATCCGGAACTGGGTTATGCCGAAAATTTTCTGCATATGTGTTTCGGCAAACCAGGCAAGGAACCTGATGTCAGTCCGACCCTGGCCGACGCCATGGATCGCATCTTTATCCTTCACGCCGATCATGAGCAAAATGCCTCCACGTCGACCGTCAGACTCGCCGGTTCCACTGACAGCAATCCTTATGCGGCAGTTGCAGCCGGCGCAGCCGCCTTATGGGGTCCCGCACATGGCGGCGCAAATGAAGCTGTCTTGAACATGCTGAATGAGATAGGCGATGAATCCCGCGTCGGTGAATATGTCAACAAAGCCAAGGATAAGAACGATCCATTTAAACTGATGGGTTTTGGCCACAGGGTCTATAAAAATTTCGATCCGCGAGCAAAGGTCATGGAGACATCAGCCCATGCCGTGCTCGATGAGCTTGGCGTCGAGGATGAGCCTCTTTTGAAAATCGCCAAAAAACTGGCACAGATCGCTCGAGAGGATGAATATTTCATTGAACACAAGCTATACCCGAACATCGACTTCTATTCGGGCATCACACTCAAAGCCATGGGCATCCCCACCGATATGTTCACGGTCATATTCGCAACCGGCCGCATGCCGGGTTGGATTACCCACTGGAACGAAATGATGAGTGCTCCCTACAAGATCGGACGCCCCCGTCAACTCTATCTGGGCGAACACAAACGTGATTACATGGACATCAGTCAACGCTAAACCCCACACTTCTTACAAAGGAATATTACTTGGACATCTCCGCTACTATCGAAACCTCAAAGGGCACGATTAATGTATCCCTGTTCCCTGACCAGGCACCTGTTACCGTCGCTAACTTCGTCAATCTGGCGCTCAATGGCTTTTATGACGGCTTGAGTTTTCATCGAGTTATCGACCAGTTCATGATCCAGGGCGGCTGTCCCCTGGGGACCGGTACCGGTGGCCCTGGCTACCGTTTTGAGGATGAATTCGATCCCTCTTTGCGGCATGACAAACCCGGAAGACTATCTATGGCCAATGCAGGTCCCGGGACCAATGGCAGTCAGTTTTTCATCACTCACGTACCCACGCCACATCTGGACGACGCCCACTCGATTTTTGGCGAGGTAAAATCGTCGACGGATCAAGAAGTCGTCAACAAAATCGCCCGTGGCGACAAAATAACCTCTATCACAATCTCGGGCGACCATGAAAAACTGTTAGCAGATCAACAATCTCGTGTGGATGAGTGGAATAAAACTCTGGCGCAATGAAAGGTGTAATCCTTGATGCAGGCAGCCTTGGTAACGATGAATTAACGCTGGATCCGGTTACCGCGCTCCTGGACAGCTGGGAGGTTCATCAAACCACATCACAAGACCAGGTTGCTGAACGTATCGCCGCGGCCAACATTGTACTGACCAACAAGGTACCAATTTCCACGTCTGATATGTCGCAGGCCTCTTCCCTGGAGCTCATCAGCGTATTGGCGACAGGTACCGACAACATCGACGTGGCCGCTGCAAAGACTCACGGGATAACGGTTTGTAATGCCGTCGGCTACGCAACGCCTTCGGTTACGCAACATACCATGGCTCTCATGCTCGCCCTTTCTACTCGGGTTATCGACTATGTAAAGGACGTAAGAGCCGGTGCGTGGCAAGCAAGCCCCGCATTTTGTCTCCTGCATCACCCTATTTCAGAATTGGCCGGAAAAGAATTGGGGATTGTCGGTTATGGCGAACTCGGTCGAAGCGTGGGTCAACTGGCGGAGGCATTCGGTATGACGGTTCGCGTTTCACAAAAAGTTGGTGAGACCGATAATACACCGGAGCGCGTTCCACTTGACGAGCTTGTGCCTGCTGTCGACTATCTGACATTACATTGTCCGCTCGTACCCAGGACTCGACACCTGGTCAATGATGATCTGCTAAAGCGGATGAAACCAACCGCATTCCTGATCAATACCGCCCGCGGCGGGCTGGTAGATTCCCAGGCGCTCATCTCTGCGCTGGCAAGCAACTCGATAGCGGGTGCGGCAATTGATGTTCTGGATCAGGAGCCTCCAACTGAAGAGGAGCCCATTATCGGCGCGGGTCTCGATAACCTCATCGTCACCCCTCACAACGCCTGGGGAGCTATCGAGTCGCGACAACGCCTGATTTCACAAATGCGCGAGAACATACTCGCTTATCTCGACAGCCGGCCGCTCAGGGTAATTGATCATTGACCTGCCGTCATCGATATTCATGAGCACCTATCCTGCACCGATGAATGTTAAAATGTCGCGATCAATAGAGGAGAAGCTGCGTGAGCGATCTGGAGACTTTCAGAAAGGAAACCCGTGCATGGCTGGAGGAAAATTGTCCACCTTCTATGCGAACACCTGCCGCCGGTGAAGATGAAACAGTCTGGGGTGGACGCAAGGCCACATTCAAAAACCCCGAGGCAAAACAGTGGCTGGACCGCATGGCGGAAAGAGGCTGGACCTGTCCCACCTGGCCCCGCGAATATGGTGGCGGCGGCCTCAGCGGCGAGGAAAGTAAAATTCTTTCCGAGGAAATGGCGCGAATCAATGCGAGGGTGCCGCTGGTTTCCTTTGGTATCAGCATGCTGGGCCCGGTTCTGCTGGAATTTGGCACCGAAGAACAAAAGCGTGAACATTTACCAAAAATTGTGCGTGGCGAAATCCGCTGGTGTCAGGGCTACAGTGAACCCGGTGCCGGTTCAGACCTGGCAGGGCTGCAGACCCGGGCCATACTGGAAGGCGATGAGTTTATCGTCAATGGCCAAAAAGTATGGACTTCCTATGCGGATCAAGCCGACTGGATATTCTGCCTGGTCAGGACAGAACCTGAGGCGCCCAAACATAATGGCATCAGCTTTTTATTATTCGATATGAAAAGTGCCGGTGTCAGCACCCGGCCCATTAAATTGATTAGTGGCAACTCGCCGTTTTGTGAAACCTTCTTCGACAATGTTCGCGTCCCCCGGGAAAATCTGTTGGGAGAAATGAATGAGGGTTGGACAATCGCCAAGCGGCTTCTTCAGCATGAACGAACCATGATCTCTGGCATGGGCGGCAGCCGCCGGACAAGTCCGGAACGCAGTATGGAGGCGCTGGCTAAACGATACGCCGGCGAAACGCACGGACAAATCGCAGACCCGGCCCTGCGCGATGAAATCACCAGTCACAAGATGAATGGTGACGCCTTTGCATTAACGGTCAGGCGTGCCGGCGAAGAAGCTAAATCCGGTCGAGGCCCCACGGACCTTTCTTCCATGTTCAAATATTACGGCACCGAACATAACAAGCGTAGACTGGAGAAGATGCTGAAAGTCATGGGTGCCAACGCCCTCGGATGGGAAGGTGACGGGTTCGATAATCATGAACTGTCGACATGCCGGGAATGGCTAAGATCCAAAGGTAATTCCATTGAAGGCGGCACTTCCGAGGTCCAGTTGAATGTAATTGCCAAACGAGTCCTGGGGCTCCCTGACTAATGAGGCCGGCTGTAGCTTCCATGGCTAAGAAACCTCTGACCAAAGTTGTACCCTGAGGCCAGCAACACGTTAACAACCGAGAGCTTATAATAAATGACCGATCACAAAATCATCCTGGAAGAAAGCGAGATACCGGAGCACTGGTATAACATCGTCGCAGACATGCCCAATCCGCCGGCGCCGGTACTGGGGCAGGATGGCCAGCCCTTGAGCCCCGACGCAATGTCGGCACTGTTCCCTCCAGGAGTCATCGAACAGGAAGTATCCACGAAACGCTGGATTCCTATCCCGGCGGAAGTCAGGGAGATCTATGGTCTTTGGAGACCTTCTCCCTTATACCGTGCCCTGCGTCTCGAGGCAGCATTGAAGACTCCGGCTAGAATTTATTACAAATACGAAGGGGTGAGTCCCGCGGGTTCCCACAAGCCAAACAGTGCTATCGCCCAGGCATATTACAACAAACAGCACGGCATTAAGCGTCTTGTCACAGAGACCGGTGCCGGCCAATGGGGTTCAGCGCTGGCACTGGCCGGACAAATGTTTGACCTTGAAGTGCGAATTTTTATGGTCAAAGTCAGCTATGAACAAAAACCTTATCGGCGCTCCATGATGCAAACCTGGGGGGCCGAGGTGTTGCCGAGTCCCAGCAACCAAACCAATAGCGGGCGCAACGTTCTTGCAGAGTTTCCGGAGTCCAGCGGTTCGTTGGGTATCGCAATCTCTGAGGCGGTGGAAGAAGCGGCATCGCAGGAGGACACGAATTATGCACTCGGCTCGGTTCTTAACCATGTGCTGTTACACCAAACGGTCATCGGGCTGGAAGCCATCAAACAATTCGCCAAAGCTGGTGATTATCCCGACATGATCTTTGCACCTTGTGGAGGCGGTTCGAATTTCGGTGGTGTGGCATTCCCCTTTTTTGCCGACAAGGCAGCCGGTAAGGATGTCAGACTGGTCGCTACTGAACCGACATCATGTCCCACGTTAACCCGCGGACACTATGCGTATGACTTCGGTGACGTGGCCGGCATGACACCAATCACCAAAATGTATACCCTGGGGCACGACTTCATTCCGGCCGGGATTCACGCGGGTGGCTTGCGTTTTCACGGGGACTCTCCTTTAGTGTCGCAGCTCTACTACGAGGGATTGCTCGAAGCGCGCGCTATTAACCAACTCGACACGTTTGCAGCCGGTATATTGTTCGCGCGTCACGAGGGCATTATCCCGGCACCGGAGGCCAACCACGCGATCTCTGCCTGCATCGATGAAGCGAATCGCTGCACCGAAACCGGAGAAGAAAAGACATTATTCTTTAATCTGTCCGGTCACGGCCACTTCGATATGGGCGCCTACGATCGTTACTTTGCCGGTGACCTGGAAGATTATGTGTACCCTGAAGAGGAGATCAAGGCTGCTCTGGACCGGCTTCCAAAGGTCGGTTGAGACAATGCTATACTCGCCTGCAAGCATCGTGGATGTCTACGCATGGCCACCAGTGAACAAGTGAATAATCTCGATTCACAGCCCGGCAGGGATTCACTGCTGGATGCGCTGGTCGGTTTGACGCAATTTTATCACAAGCCGTTTTCTCCCGAGAGCCTGACCGCGGGGTTACCGCTGGAAAACGGCAGATTGACGCCGGGATTATTCGTTCGTGCAGCTGAGCGAGCCGGGTTTTCCGCCAAGCATCTCGAACGCCCCCTTGAAGATATATCGAACCTCGTGTTGCCAGTGACCTTGATCCTCGAAGACAATCAGGCATGTATCCTGACGGCACGCGAGAACGATCAGGCAACCGTCATCTTTCCGCAAGATATGGAAGTCACTCAACAGATCAATATCGGGCGTTTATCACAGCTCTATAGTGGCCAGTGCCTTTTCTTTAAACCCGCCTATGACTACGAGCCACAGTCGAACGTTAGTCAGGATTCGCACTGGTTCTGGAGTACGATAAAACGTTCACGCGGCGTCTATTCGGAAGTCCTGGTGGCCTCCCTGTTGATCAATCTGTTCGCACTGGTTACGCCTCTTTTCATCATGAATGTGTATGACCGGGTAGTTCCCAATCACGCGACGGAGACATTGTGGGTGCTGGCCTCCGGCGTCGCCATCGTATTCTTGTTCGACCTGATTATGAAGTCGCTGCGCGGATACTTCATCGATGTTGCGGGCAAACGTGCCGACATTCTCTTGTCAGCGAAGACCTTCTCCCAGGTCATGGACATCAAGATGAAAGAGAAACCAGCCCGCGTCGGCTCGTTCGCCAATAACCTGCAGGAATTCGATAACTTTCGGGACTTTTTCACCTCTACCACTCTAATCACGATTATCGATCTCCCCTTTGTGCTCTTGTTTATTGCCCTGATCTATGGGATTGGTGGCGTACTGGCACTGGTTCCTCTGGTCGCAATACCGATAGTAATAATTGCCAGTCTTCTGTTTCAAAGGCCTCAACAGGATGTCATCAACAAAACATTTACAGAATCGGCCAAAAAACATGCGTTGTTGGTAGAATCCCTTGTTGGTCTGGACGCTATTAAAGGTGCCCGTGCCGAAGGGGTCATCCAGCGCAAGTGGGAAGAGTATAACGCTCGTATCGCTGCGCTTGGATTGAAGTCCCGGCTCCTGTCTCTGGGTACAGTCAACTTCGCTCAGCTCATTCAACAACTGGGCACGGTAGCGGTAGTTATTGTGGGTGTCTATGAAATCATGGAAGGCAGGCTTTCCATCGGCGGGCTCATCGCGTGCACAATTCTCACTGGCCGAAGTCTCGCCCCCATGGCTCAGATCGCCAGCATCTTTAGCCGTTACCACCATTCCATGGCCGCCTACGGGGCGATCGATCAGATCATGAACCTGGATGTAGAACGACCCGCGGGTCATAAATTCCTCAACAGACCGGTACTAAATGGCAGCGTGGATTTTCGGGACGTTACATTCGCCTATCCCGGACAACAGGTGCCCGCGCTCAAGCAGGTCAGTTTTTCTATCACACTCGGCGAAAAAGTGGGCATTATCGGTAAAACCGGTTCAGGCAAAAGTACAATCGAAAAACTGATCATGAATTTTTACCAACCCGCCGATGGCAGCATTCTCGTTTCCGGAACTGACATCAACCAGATCGATCCGACCGACCTGCGCAGAAACATCAGTTACGTGCAACAGGATGCGATACTGTTCGATGGCACCATCCGCGAGAATATCGTGATCGGCGCCCCTCTTGCCGACGATGCAACCGTGCTGCGAACCGCGGAGCTCGCTGGTCTGGCCGATTTTATTAACCAACACCCCCAGGGGTTCGACTTGCCGGTAGGCGAAAGGGGCAGCAATTTGTCAGGAGGCCAGCGGCAAGCGGTGGCCATCGCCAGGGCGCTGGTGGTCGACAGCCCGACCTTAATGATGGACGAACCTACCAACGCTATGGACAACACCACGGAACTGCATTTCAAACGGCGCCTGGAACCTTACATCGACGACAAAACACTGATACTGGTGACCCACAAGTCCTCCATGCTATCTCTGGTGGACCGCTTGATTGTGTTGAATGAAGGCCAGGTGGTCGCAGATGGACCCAGGGACAAGGTCCTGAAAACCCTGGCAAACGGTTCGGGAGAAAGTTAGTCGTGTGGAATAAATCGGCCTTCAAGAAAAACCGGTATCGAGCCGAGGATATCGAGTACATGCCCGAGACTTTTGCCGCGGAAGTCGAAACGCTGCCCATCGGTCTGCATCTGATCATTTGGATGTCCGTCATATTCCTGGTAGCTGGGCTTATCTGGGCAAACTTTGCCACCCTGGATGAAGTCACTCACGCGGAGGGACAGGTAATTCCCTCGGGACGGGTGCAGGTCGTGCAAAACCTGGAAGGAGGAATTCTGGAGAAGATTCTGGTCAAGGAAGGACAATTGGTGGAACAAGGACAATTGCTGTTACGGCTTGACGACACCCGGTTCGCATCTTCATACAATGAACACGAGCTTGAAGCGTTCGCACTGAAAGCAAAAATTGCCCGTCTTAGAGCCGAGCTTGAAGGTGAGACCTTCGTCGCTCCCGAAGACTTCCCGGATGAACACCTGGATATGATCGAAGACGAACGCGAGTTGTATGAAAAACGCCGGCTGGAACTCAATTCCAATCTCGACATATTGAATCAGCAATTGCGACAACATCAACAAAAATTGGCAGAGTTGAAAGCCGAGGCCCAAAAATTCAAGCGCAACGCAGAATTTGCGGAGCAGGAACTCGAGCTCACCGAACCATTGGTTGAAACCGGTGCCGTCTCCCGTGTCGAGGTTCTGCGGCTGCAAAGTGCCGTCAATGAAGCGTCAGGGAAACTTGAAGCGGCACAGCTAGCTATTCCGAGGGCAGAAGCCGTCATCGAGGAGGCCGAGGAAAAGATCCAGGAACACCGCCAACAATATCAGCGTGAGGCGAGGTCGGTGCTTAACGAGGCGAAGGCCGACCTGGCACGGTTATCAATCTCCAATGTTGCCTTACAGGATCGCGTTAACCGCACCGAGGTCAGATCACCGGTCGACGGAACAGTTAAACAAATCAAGGTAAACACCGTAGGTTCTGTTATCCAGCCCGGTATGGATCTGCTGGAAATCGTACCAGCTAACGATACGCTTCTTATCGAAGCCAGAGTACGCCCGGCCGACATCGCGTTTATTCATCCTGGCCAGAAAGCAACAGTGAAGCTGACTGCCTATGACTTCTCCATCTATGGCGGCCTGGAATCAGAACTGGAATTCATCAGTGCCGACACCATAACCAACGATAAGGGCGAACATTTTTTCGAGATCCGGGTTCGGACAGAAAAAGCACATCTTGGCACCGACGATAACCCATTACCCATTATTCCCGGGATGGTTGCCAGCGTCGATATCATGACGGGTCAAAAAACCGTTATGGACTATATTTTGAAACCCCTTAAACGCGCCCAGGATGCCGCCTTATCTGAACGTTAAGGGTCCGAGCGTTAGCGCTTTACTGCGAGCGTAAGGCCGTCGCCAATCGGTACCATGGATATATCAACGCGTTCATCATTGGCAATCTTGTCGTTAAGCGCTCGAATTGCGTTAACGTCTTCATCCTGATGCCTGTCATCAATGACCGTGCCGCTCCACAGCACATTGTCGATCGCAATAACTCCACCGGACCTGACCAGCTTCAGGCTGCGCTCATAATAGGCATCGTAGTTACTTTTATCCGCATCGATGAAAACAAAGTCGAAGTTACCGGCAGCCTGGCCGAGCAATTCATCAAGTGTTTCAACTGCCGGTCGCAAATGGAGCTCAATGCGTGATGCAACGCCCGCTTCCTCCCAATACCGGCGGGCAATGTCGGTCCACTCCTCGCTGACATCACAAGCGATTACCTTGCCATCTTCGGGTAATGCCAACGCGACCACCAAGGCGCTATATCCCGTAAACGTACCGATCTCAAGCGTCTTTCTTGCGCCCAGCATTCGCACCAGATTTGCCATCAAGGCGCCTTGCTCGGGAGAAATTTGCATTTGGGACCTGGGTAATTCACCGGTCTCACGACGTAATTCCGCTAATAGTGCCGAGTCACGTAGTCCTCTCGTCCTGAGATAGTCAGTCAGGTCATCGGTAAAATTCAACATAGTGGTGGACATACAAACATCTCCCTAATGCGATACAATTAATTGTCCGGCTCATCGGATTGCTGACCGGGGTGCGCCAGCTTGGCGGGGTCCATCAATCCTTTTAAGTCGGCTTCCGACAAGTCAGTTTCTTCCAGCGCCACATCAATGACAGGACGACCTTCGGCATAGGCGCGTTTGGCAATAACCGCTGCCTTTTCATAGCCAATCCTGGTATTCAATCCAGTAACAAGGATCGGATTTCGGTCAAGAATTTCATTGATCCGGGATTTGTTGACGCTGAATCCGGTTATAGTATCAGCGATGGCATCAGATGCCCGCGCAAGCAGCATAATCCCGGACAGCAATTTCTCGGCAATGATGGGTAACATGACATTCAATTGAAAATTTCCGGATTGAGCGCCAACAGTTACCGTCGCATCGTTGCCAATAATTTCGGCACAGACCATGGTCACCGCTTCCGGTATAACTGGATTGACCTTACCCGGCATAATAGACGATCCCGGCTGAAGTGGCTTGAGCTCTATCTCTCCCAGTCCGGCCAAAGGTCCCGAGGACATCCAACGAAGATCATTGCTCACTTTCATCAACGTCACGGCCAGAGCCTTAAGACACGATGCACATTCGACCGCATTCTCCTGACCCGCCATACGGCTGAACGAATTCTTACTGATACTGAACTGAGCATCGCACATCTCATTGAGTGTGCTGACCGCCAAACCGGGAAATGCCGGATCACAGTTAACACCTGTGCCAATCGCCGTACCGCCGAGGGGTAAGGCCCGTAAGCGCTTTAGAAGATCGCCTAGTCGATCTCGCGTTTCCTCCACTTGCCAGGCCCAGCCGCTCAATTCCTGTCCGAAAGTCAATGGCATTGCATCCATCAAGTGAGTGCGCCCTGTTTTGACGATATTGCCGAGTTCCTTGCCCTTGGCCGTAATAGCCGCCTGCAGCCTTTCTGTTGCGGGAATCAAATCCAGTTCAATATCCAGAGACGCACTGACGTGGATAGCCGATGGGATCACGTCGTTACTACTTTGGGACATATTAACAATGTCATTCGGGTGCACTGGCTCTCCCAAAGACTCGCTGGCCAGGCTGGCCAGAACTTCATTCATGTTCATATTGGTACTGGTGCCCGAGCCGGTCTGGAAAACGTCCACGGGAAACTGGTCATCCTGCTCACCTGCCACTACTGATTCACAGGCTCGCACAATGGCATTCGCCACCTGTTCAGAGATCAACCCCAGTTGTTGGTTCGCCCGTGCTGCGCTGGCCTTAATGAGAGCCAGACGATATATAAAATTCAGCGGCATGCGTCGTTGGCTGAATTGAAAGTTCTCCACCGCCCGCTGGGTTTGTGCGCCGTAACGGGCATCAACGGGTACTCTGATCTCACCCATGCTGTCATGTTCAGTTCGATACGCCATTGAACGCCTCTCATCTCGCCCATTAAACAGGTGCCTGTGCATTTATACAGGCGTTTTAATTATAAAACACACACGCCAATGTTTCATTACTTAACGCCGGAATCGTGAACCTGAAGCGCCTCTCTGGTATGCTCCCCTTCTGTTAAATTACATAGACAAACAGAGGTTCCAAATGAGCTCCTCCTACGCGGAAAATGCAACGATCACAGTGGAGAAAAAAGACTACACTATCTTTCCCTTTACAAAGCTTGAAGATAAATACCCGGTTCACAAGCTCCCCTTTTCTCTCAAGGTATTGCTGGAGAATCTGCTGCGCCACGAATCGGAAGAATTTGTCGCCAGTGAAGATATCGAAGCCTTGGCCAACTGGGACCCGAAGGCCGAGCCGTCTCAGGAGATAGCATTCGTGCCCGCCAGAGTGTTGCTTCAGGATTTTACGGGAGTTCCAGCCATTGTTGACCTGGCAACCATGCGCGACGCCATGAAGGAGCTTGGCGGATCACCGACGCAGATTAATCCATTGTCACCCGTTGAGCTGGTCATCGACCATTCCGTCATGGTGGATTTCTATGGCCACGATGACTCCTATGTGCGCAATACCGAAATCGAAATCGAACGCAACAAGGAACGTTATCAGTTCCTTCGCTGGGGCCAGGAGGCCTTTGAAAACTTCAAAGTCGTCCCTCCAGGTACGGGTATCGTGCACCAGGTTAATCTGGAATTCCTCGCCCGTAGCGTATTCGCCTCCGAGAAAGATGGTCAGTCGGTTGCATATCCGGACACGCTGGTCGGCACAGACTCTCACACGACCATGGTCAATGGTCTGGGTGTACTTGGATGGGGTGTCGGTGGCATTGAGGCGGAAGCCGCCATGCTTGGTCAACCGATTACCATGCTCATTCCCCAGGTAGTCGGATTCAAACTGGAGGGTAAATTGGCCGAAGGCGCAACCGCTACCGACCTTGTACTGACAGTTACCGAACAACTCCGCCAACATGGTGTCGTTGGCAAATTCGTCGAATTCTTTGGCCCGGGTCTCAAGAATCTTAGTCTGGCAGATCGCGCAACCATCGCCAATATGGCGCCAGAATATGGCGCAACCTGCGGTATCTTTCCGGTGGATGCGGAAACCATTAGATACTTGCGTTTGACCGGGCGCGACGAGGACCAGTTGACGATCGTTGAAGAATACATGAAGGCCATGGGTCTATGGCACGATGACGATACTCCGGAGGCAGAATACAGTTCACTGCTGACCCTGGATCTGGGTACAGTCGTGCCTTCAATTGCAGGTCCCAAGCGACCCCAGGACAGGATCGCGTTGACGGACGCCAAGGTCGAATTCGAAAGAGCGCTTGATGAATTTAATGAACTGGCCCTGGTGCCGGCACAAAACGAGGGCAAGTTCGAGGATGAAGGCGGCAGCACTGCCGTCGGCAACGAACCTGCCGCGGGTGCTGCAGAGGTAACATTCAAAGGTGAAACTTTTACCCTCGAACATGGCGCCGTGGTCATTGCCGCTATTACCAGTTGTACCAATACTTCAAACCCCGCTGTGCTCATTGCCGCAGGACTGATTGCGCGTAATGCCAGGAAAATGGGCCTGACTACAAAACCATGGGTGAAGACCTCGCTCGCACCCGGCTCCAAAGTGGTCACCGACTATCTGGAGAAAACCGGCCTGATGGAAGACCTGGAAGCCCTGGGCTTCTACCTGGTGGGGTATGGCTGTACCACCTGTATCGGGAACTCCGGTCCCCTGGATGAAGAGATCACAGAGGCGATTCATCAGGGCGACTTACTGGTAACTTCAGTCTTATCAGGCAACAGAAACTTTGAAGGCCGAATCCACCAGGAAGTAAGAGCCAACTATCTGGCATCGCCTCCGCTTGTTGTCGCCTATGCCCTGGCAGGCAATATGAAAGTCGACTTGTACAACGACCCAATTGGCCACGACAAAAATGGCAAGCCAGTAAAACTCGCGGATCTGTGGCCCAGCAACAAGGAAGTGACAGATACCATCGAAAGTACGATCAATCCTGAAATGTTTAAGTCCAAGTACAGTGACGTCTATACCGGCAACCAAATCTGGAACGACTTGCCTGTGGGCCAGAGCGAACTGTACGGTTGGCCAAAGTCCACTTATGTGCGTAAACCACCATTTTTTGAAGGTATAAGCGTGCAAAAACCTGGTTCCAGGTCCATCGAAGCAGGCCGCTGTGTTGTCAAAGTGGGCGACAGCATTACCACTGACCATATTTCGCCCGCCGGCGCTATCGAGCCCGATTCGCCCGCGGGACAATACCTGCAGGACCAGGGAGTCAAGCCAAGGGACTTCAACTCCTATGGTTCAAGGCGAGGCAATCACGAAATTATGATGCGTGGCACCTTTGCCAACGTCAGGCTCAAGAATGAACTCGCACCAGGAACGGAGGGAAGCTGGACCCGATATCTGCCGGACGATCAACAAATGTCAATCTACGACGCCGCTGATAAATATCGTCAGGATGGCACGCCACTTGTGGTACTGGCCGGCAAGGAATATGGTACCGGCTCATCCCGGGACTGGGCTGCCAAAGGGCCCGCGCTGCTGGGTGTCCGGGCGGTTATCGCCGAAAGTTACGAACGGATCCACCGGTCAAATCTTGTAGGCATGGGCATTTTGCCCCTTCAGTTTACCGGTGGAGACAACGCCGAATCGTTGGGACTGGACGGCACCGAGATCTATTCGATTCCTGCGGTCAAATCCGGTCAGGACACCGTCGATGTGACAGTTGAAGGCGCTGACGGCAAAAAGAGCACGTTTACGGCCAAGGTGCGAATCGATACCCCGAACGAGTTCTCGTACTATGAGAACGGCGGGATTCTGCCTTATGTGTTGAGACGACTCGCCGCCTGAACCAGCTTCGAGCGACGAGCTGCGAGTCACGTCATCCCGGACGCGCCGCAGGCGCGATCCGGGATCCATGTTCAAACCCGCATCTGGATCCCGGATAACCCCTGCCGGGGTTTCCGGGATGACGGGTGCCGGGGTTTCCGGGATGACGGTTGCCGGGGTTTCCGGGATGACGGTTGTCATTTGCCGTGGAAATCCGGCTTGC
>JBBDSF010000152.1:22191-23801 GCA_040905125.1 Pseudomonadales bacterium
GGTTGCCGGGGTTTCCGGGATGACGGTTGTCATTTGCCGTGGAAATCCGGCTTGCGTTTTTCCATAAACGCGCGCCTGCCTTCTTTGTAGTCCTCGCTGTCAAAACAGGCGTTAACCATTTCTTCAATGCCTTTTAGATCCCGTTTCTCGGGATCCTTCACTGTTTCATTAATAGCAGCCTTGGCGGCTTTGACCGTCATGGGGGCATTCCCGGCGATCGTGGCTGCGTAGTCCTTAACGGTTTGCTCAAGGGCAGCCGGTGTGACCACGTGATTAATGAGACCGATTCGCAGGGCTTCGTTGGCATCCATAAACCGCGCTGTAAACATAATGTCCTTGGCGCTCGCCGGACCTACCAGGTTGACGAGTGTTTTGAGTCCGGGATACTCATAGCCCAGTCCCAGCTTTGCGGCCGGAATACCGAACTGCGCGTCATCACTTGCGATCCGCACATCGGCACTCAAGGCAGTGGCGAGGCCGCCGCCAACACAGTACCCACGAATCATGGCGATTAGCGGTTTATCGAGTTTAGCGAGCCAACGATTGGCCTCGGCTGCAACTTTGCCATACTCCTGCTTTTGTTCTGCATTACCGCGCTTCGAGTCGAACTCCGAAATATCCGCACCAGAAACAAAGGCTTTGTCGCCAGCACCTTTCAAAACCACCACACGAATCTCGTCGTCCTGCTGAAAGGCCTCGAGTATGTGCGCGAGTCCCTCCCACATCTCAAGTGAGATTGCGTTGCGGCGTTCGGGGTTGTTAAACGTTACCCAGCCGATACCACCGTTAACCTCAGCCAACATTTTTGTCGTGTTAAGGTCCATCATTGCCTCTTGAAATCAGATTGCCCGGGCGGCGCGAAGCTGTTCGATCTCAGCGCCGGACAAGCCCATTTCTTTTAGAATTTCCTCCGAATGCTCACCCGGTTCCGGTGCCGCACTATCAAAACGTTCGGTTGTCGGAAAAGCGGACATGTTGATGGGTGACCTTACCAGCTCAAAATCACCCAACGTCTTGTGGGATACGGGTTTTGCCATTTTCAAATAGCGGGCCTGTTCGTCCTCGAAGGCCTCGCCAACATTGTAAATTGGCCCGCATGGGCATCCCACCGCATTCAACTTGTCCACCAGCTCCCTGGTCGGATGCCGGCCGGTAACCTCATTCATAGTCTCCCATAACTCATGCCGGTACTGAACACGACCTTTGGATGATTTGAACCGCTCATCTTCTGCCAGCTCCGGTACCTCCATCGCCTCGCAAAACGCCCTGAACATCTTGTTGGTGCTGGCCGCCAGATTAATTTGACCGTCCGCGGCATCGAACACCCCCATGGGCGAATTGGTTGGATGATTATTGCCTTCCTGTTCCGGGATTTCGCGCTTCATCGTGTACCGCGCGCCCTGAAAATCCAGTTTGCAAAGCATGGCTTCCAGCAACGACGTATGAACCCATTGGCCTTCTCCTGTGCGTTCCCGGTGCAACAGCGCCATCAGTATTCCCTGACCCAGAAACATGCCCGCCGATGTATCACTGATAGCGATACCGACTCGCATGGGACCTCCTCCAGGTTCCCCGGTTATAGACATGAGTCCGCTGGTGCCTTGTACAAT
>JBBDSF010000152.1:23901-26423 GCA_040905125.1 Pseudomonadales bacterium
ACGTTGGCACCCCAGTCTGCCAGCATTCTGACTGCAGTCGGACCGGCGCGGGCCAGAGTAAGGTCCAGCACTGTATACCCGGATAGCGGCAGCGTCGCCTCACTCGACATCAACGATCTTCCAGCAGCGCTCGTAACTCACGTGCGAATTCACTGAGCTTGGCCTGAATCGCTCGCGTATTTTTCGGGCCCATTCTAAGCAGTTGCTTTTGCGCCGGGCTCAGGGATTCGAGCTTTTCGTTCTGATACTCATACATGACGCTGGGTTGTATAAGATAAATTGGCTCTGTGATGACCGGTGTTTCCAGCAAACGGCCAACGGCACGGAATACGACGTCGTCGAAGTTTTCCTCCGGGTAACCCAATTCACTATAGGCTTCCTGAAGTAATGGCCTGGTCAACTCATAGAATTGTGCAGCACGGCCGGCATCTACGGAGGTAATAACATCCGTTATGCGATCGTATCGCCGGTAGGACTCCTCCTCCATGACAAACACTTTGTCGTTGACTTTCCTGACCTTGAACGGGTCTTTCGGTGCCAAATCTTCAAACTGATCGCGCGGCACATTGCCACCGGCCAAACCGTCTACGACAACAACGAACTTACGTGCCAGTTGTTCACGATCCAGCCATTGCTCTATTCCTTCGTGACGTGTCACGTCTTTAGCGCCATCACGAATCAGCGGATCACTATTGTCGAGACGAGGCAAGACAAATTCGGGTTCGGGTTCTGGTTCCGGCTCGGGCTGGGGCTCCGGTTCGGGCTCAGGCTCCGGTTCGGGCTTCGGTTCCGGTTGACGCGGCACCTCCATCTCCTCGGTAGTTGTCGGTTCTTCCGTATCGGAACCTGAAAAGAAAATCAGAAATCCCACTACAAGGACTGCAGCGACGATTAATCCAATAATAAGTGATCTGTTATTTGTCATGTGAACACCTGTTATGATCGTTGTTCGTACAGTTTAATGGCATCGCGTTGCGCGTACCAGACATTGGACCAATAGCAAACCGGCCGCATCCGCGTCCTCGCCCCAGGCAACGATACCGTCCTCATGGCCGCCCATTGCCATGATCGCGGGAGATCCCCTCTCGCGCAGCTTCAGGGCCACTTCTCTGGCCATGGCCGGCGTCCCGTATGGTACGGTGGCATCGGTTATCATCAGGCCGATATTCCCTGCCACCTGCCAGATACGCGGGCTATGGCAATGAAATACGAAGTTCGCTTGCGCACAATTGGTATAAATCGCGGCATGGGTCAATGCCTCTGAGGATGGTCTGACTTGTCCTTTCGCCTCAATGATATTGTCTTCCAGATGCCAGCTCGTCACCAGCGCATAGTCGCTCAGAGACAATTGTTGGATGCCACCAGTCTGAGTGCCCGTGATCAGAAAGCCATCCGGAGTCCGCATACTCAAGTTACCAAAGCCAAGACCACCGTATCTACCCGGATGTTGTCCCACAAGATCAAGCTGTACCAGCAGCTCTCGCCAGCAATTGATCAGACTGATATCCACATCCGGCAAGTCAGTCTGTTGAAAAGAGAGTTCGTACTTGATGACGCCTTCAGCTTCGCTCATTTTCCCGTCAACGCGGCTATGGATGCATCATAGGGCGCGTGCAATATCCCCTTATCGGTAATAATCGCGGTCACCAGGTCCGCCGGGGTGATATCGAAAGCAGGATTGAAAACATTCACGCCCACCGGTGCGCTGGCCTGCCCTCCAAAATGGGTCACTTCGCTGTCTGCCCGTTGTTCTATCTCGATATCGTTTCCACTTGCGGTATCAGGATCCAGCGTCGATAACGGACACGCCACATAAAATGGCAATCCATAGTAACGGCACAGAATCGCCAGGTTGAGGGTACCAATCTTGTTGGCTACATCGCCATTGGCGGCGACCCTGTCGGTGCCGACGATCACGCCATCCACCCGGCCCCGGGCCATCAGGGTCGCGGGCATATTATCGGTCACCAGCGTCATGGGTACGCCTGCTCGTTCAAGCTCCCAGGCGGTCAATCTGGATCCTTGTAGCAGCGGTCGGGTCTCCGATACATAGACATGAACGGCGATACCTTCATGGTGTGCCAGGTATATTGGCGCAAGTGCCGTGCCGATGCCTGAAACCGCGAGAGCGCCCGCATTGCAATGGGTAATAAGTCGAGGATTCGCCCTGACGACAGGTAATCCTGCCTCACCAATCGCCTGGCAAGCGGCTATATCCTCCCGGTGAATTTCTTGCGCCTCACTTTCGAGAGCATTGAGGAAGTTCCGTGAACCCTCGTTCCTGAGCCGCTCCGCACAGCCCATCATTCGATTTATCGCCCAGTGAAGATTGACCGCTGTCGGTCTGGCCACTCTTAATTTTGCGGCTCGCTGGCTCACCAGGTCGAATTCATGTTCGTTTTCATGGTCGCCCAGTCCCGTAATCAGGCCATAGGCCGCAGCAACCCCGATGGCCGGCGCCCCACGTACCCGCAGATTGCGAATGGCCTCGAATACTGTATCCACATCATGACAGGCGATAA
>JBBDSF010000153.1:0-4461 GCA_040905125.1 Pseudomonadales bacterium
CAAAAAAAAAAAACAACTCCCCCTGCCACCCGTCCGCACGTCAGAGGGTCGTTCATGAATAATGAGGACCAGAGGACCTCTCAGGCTTGATCATCCACTGGTAATTGCGCATGCTTCACCTCACAAAGTAAGCGGACTCGACAATTCGGAGGTTCAACATGATTGGATACGTAACGATAGGCACCCGTGACATGGAAAAAGCCAAAGACTTCTATGGCCAGCTTTTGGAGCCGTTAGGTGCCAGGCTGGTCATCGATATGGGACGCATTGCACTGTTTGGCAGCGGCACTGGACAACCGATGTTGGGCGTGTGTATCCCCTACGATGAGAAAGAGCCCCATCCCGGCAACGGCAATATGATTGCCTTTTCCGCCGGCTCCGAGGAAAACGTCGACAGGCTTTATGCCAAAGCACTGGAACTGGGCGCTACAGACGAAGGGGCGCCGGGGAAACGCGGTGACACTTTTTATGGAGGCTACTTCCGGGACCCGGATGGCAACAAGGCAGTATTCTTCCACGCGGGATAAACAACGATTATTCTCGACCTGTGGAGTCTGCTAACGAGGTCCGGGGGCTGATGGCCTGATAGGAGGGCCGCTCTCTCAAACGGTTCAGATAAGCTGCACTGTTGGGGAAATCGGACAAATCCATGCCGTCTACCTCAAGTACCATGGCAACAGCCATGAAGGGCGCGTCCGCGAGGCTAAACTCGTCGCAAAGATATTCCTTGCCCGCTATACGCTTCTCCAGATAAGGCAAACCCCGGGCCCGCAGACTGTCCCTCCCCTTCTCCATCGCTTCCTGATCACGGTCTTCCGGATTGGACCACAAAGGCATCCAGACTTTCGGCAGATCACCCACCAGAAAGGCTTCGTCACCGAAATTTTCCATCATGCGCATATGCGCCAGCGCCACCGCATCATCCGGTTTCAGAGAATTATGTGGGTAGCGATCTTCAAGATATTCATTGATGACGGTTGAATCAAAAATGATGCCGTCCTTGTCAGTTTCAAGATACGGCACCTTCGCCAGTGGATGCTTTTCCAGGAACTCAGGCGGCTTCTTCCAAAGATCACCCGGGCGCAGTCGATCTACCCGATAAGATAGCTCCTTTTCCTCCAGGATCACCTTGACCTTGCTGGCATTGGTGGATCTTAACGTGCCCCATGGATACTCCCTTTCTGTGGTCGCCAGTATCATCATAACTTGACACTTTTATCGATCTGGGCCCAGGCAAGCTTCGCCATATCGTATGCGCCTGCCCCGGCCTGTTCGGCATGAGTGCTGGCCGCGGTCCCATCCTGAACCCGTTTGGCGATGCCCTGCAAAATGCCCGCAAGGCGAAACATGTTGAAGGCGATATAGTAATCCCAGTGAGGGATCCCGTCTCGGCCGGTACGCCGACAATAGGCGGCAACAAACTCCTCTTCTTCCGGAATACCCAATGCCTTCAAATCCGCACCTCGCAACGCATCGCGGTAAGGTCTGCACAGATAAGCAAAATCCGATAACGGATTACCCAATGTACTCAATTCCCAATCAAGAATCCCGATAACCTCGTTGCGGTCCTTGTGCATCACCATGTTGGCAATCTGAGGGTCTCCATGGACGATCGTACAAGAGTCATCTTCCGGGATGTTCTTCGGCAGGTATTCGATCAGGTTGTCCATGTAAGGATTCTCATCCGTCTTCGTATACTCATACTGGCTTGACCAACGAGTGATTTGACGCGCAATGTAATCGGAATGCTTGCCGAAATCGGATAAGCCGACAGCCTCGAAGTCAACATTGTGAAGGCTGGCTAATGCGGCATTGGCCGCATCCCAGATTTCTCCACGTTCCGTTGGGGTATACGGCCCGCCGGTACTGTCCCAAATGACTCGACCATCCAGGTAATCCATGATGTAGAACATGGTGCCGATGACATTCTCGTTGGTACAAAGCGCGTACGTCTTCGGGGTCGGTACGTCGGTGTCCTGAAGTGCGGACAAGACCCTGAACTCACGGTCCACGGCATGTGCCGACTTGAGCAACTTGCCTGGCGGTTTCCTTCGCATGACGTATTGCTTGCCACCGGCCGTCAACAGGTATGTCGGGTTGGACTGGCCGCCCTTAAATTCCTCGACGCTCAAGGTTCCCGAAAATCCCTCTACATTTTCTTCCATATATTTTTGCAACGCGGCCACATCGATTTGGTGGCGCTCCTGTACGGGCATGGTTCCCGTATTCTGATCTACCGGCATGTCAGTCATGATTGACCATTGCTCCACTTCTTCTCTTCGATAACCAGGGGACCCGAATTGGTACGGGCGATACAAGGTCTCGGCATTCAGTTCAGAGACTTCAAAACCTCGAGAACATCATCGTGATGAGTTTTCGTGTTCACCTTCTCCATTATATGCTTGAGCCTGCCGTCCATTCCGATAATAAAGGTCATTCGGTGGATACCCATGTATTCACGGCCCATAAATTTTTTCAGGCCCCAGGCACCATATTTTTCCGCTACTTTGTGGTCCTCATCGGACAGCAGATCGAAATTCAACTTCTCTTTCTCCCTGAATTTCACCAGTTTTGAAACTGGATCCGGACTGACTCCGAGTACTACCGCTTTTTGTCGGGACAGCTTCGCTTTATGGTCTCTAACCCCGCACGCCTGGGTGGTACAACCGGGCGTCATTGCCTTGGGATAAAAGTACAAGACAACATGCTTTTCGCCTCGAAAGTCCTTCAGGCTGACCTTTTTGTCATCCTGATTGGGTAACGTGAACACAGGCGCCATATTACCGATTTTTGGCAAAGTCATAGAAATCCTCGCTGTTCTCCCGGAGAATGATCAAGGTACCAGCTTAAAACAGCGAGTGCCACCAAACGTACAGCGATACTAAGAGGAAGCATGACCGACCCTCAAAAACAAGCTGCGACACCTATGGACCCGGCCGAGCTTGGCGTAACCCGATCAGAGATAGGCGGGCGTTATTCCAAATACGTGCTGGGTGTTTTGGTGATCGTTTATATTTTCAATTTTATCGATCGGCAAATCCTGTCCATCCTGGCAGAGGACATTAAGGCAGACATTGGTATCACCGATTCTGAAATCGGTTTCCTGTATGGCACAGCATTTGCCGTGTTTTATGCCGTGTTCGGTATTCCTCTCGGTCGTCTCGCAGATACCTGGACCCGCAAAAGTCTCATCTCCATCGGGCTTGCCTTCTGGAGTTTGATGACAGTCCTTTCTGGCACCGCCAGGTCTTTCGGTTTGCTTGCGACATATCGGATTGGCGTTGGTATCGGCGAAGCCAGCGCGACACCGGCGGCATTTTCCATGTTGTCCGATTATTTCCCACCCAGACTGCGATCCACGGCCCTGGCGGTCTACTCCAGCGGCGTCTATATCGGCGCCGGAATCGGCATCTTCCTGGGAGGGGTCATTCTGGATGGGTGGGCGGCGCTGTTTCCCGATCCGGCGGAGTCACCCCTGGGGCTCAAGGGTTGGCATGTCGCTTTCTTCGCGGTCGGCACTCCCGGGCTGCTGATCGCCCTGTGGGTATGGAGCCTGAAAGAACCGGCCCGGGGCCAGAGCGAAGGCTTGATAACGCCGCCACATCCCCATCCCTTCCGGGAAAGCTGGGCAGAATTAAATGCAATGTTGCCGCCGTTCAACTGGGTTAAATTGCTTTACCTTGGCGGCGGCAGCAAAGTGATCCTGGCGAATCTCGCCGGTGCGCTGGTCATCGGTTCCATTGCCTGGTGGGCCATACTCCAGACCGGTTCCATAGCCCAGTGGACGGCATTGGGCATCGGCGTCTATGCGGCCTTCTCCTGGACTCAATCACTGCTCATGAGTGATCCGGCAACTTTTGGCATGATCTTCAGATCCAAAACCATCGTCTTCAGTATGATCGGTTTTCCGAGCATGGCGTTTATTACTTACGGGCTGGGATTCTGGGGACCTCCGTTCTTCCTCCGTGTCCATGGTGCAAGTGCCAGTGAAAGCGGCACGATTCTCGGTCTGTCGGCGGCAGTGGGCGGCTGGTTCGGCGTAACACTTGGTGGTGTGCTCGCAGACAGACTTCGAGCGAGAACACCACGAGCAAAATTGTATGTTGGCATGCTGGCCATGGTGCTTTCAGTACCGTCTGCCCTTACGTTGCTCCTGACGGAAAGCATCGTACTGGCCTACGTCATGAATTTTGTCTTTTCCATAACATCACCCATGTGGGTCGGACCGGCCGCCGCCACGGTAAACGATCTCGTTATGCCGCGCATGCGCGCAATCGCCTCGGCATTTTATATCTTGATGATTACATTCATCGGCCTGGCACTGGGGCCCTACATGATCGGCCAGATCAGCGACACGATTGTCGCCAATGGCGATAGTGCGGCAGCGGCCCTGCGCGAGGGCATGTTGTGGAGCCTTTGTATGTACGCCCTGGCGCTCACCATGTTGATCCTGGCGGCACT
>JBBDSF010000154.1:0-3296 GCA_040905125.1 Pseudomonadales bacterium
GCACCGCGATTTGCCTCAACCACCTGGCGTGCATTGGTTACCAACCTTTGTCGTTCCGCGGGATTTGCGCACAACTCTGCCAACTGCCCGGCCAGCTCATCTGCATCACGGACCAGGCGCATACCTTCACCTGCGAGAAAAAGTGCCGCAATATCATCGATGTTACGCAAATAGGGTCCCATTATAACAGGCACGCCCACACAGGCAGCCTCCATGAGGTTATGTCCGCCCACAGGAACGAGGCTACCTCCAATAAATGCCATATCTCCCAACGCATAAAAATATAGCAGCTCACCCATGGTATCTAACAGCAGTACTGATGTTTGACTATCTACCGTTTCGCCAGTACTGTGGCGATTGACACGGTGACCGGCACCTTCGCATAGCCTCTTGACTTCCTCACTGCGATGGGGATGTCGGGGAGCCAGGACCAACAACAAGTCCGGATACTGCGTCCTGACCCGATCAAATGCTGACAGGACCTTTTGCTCTTCCCCCGGATGCGTACTAGCGGCCACAAAGACCAGCCGGCCGCCAGTCTTCTGCTCTAATTGCTCCCGCCTGCTGTCGATATCAGTCGGCAGGGCCAAATCAAATTTGATACTACCTGCCACCGTCAGTTTGTCCGGAGGCAGCCCCAATGATACAAATCTCTGTCCATGCGCCTGCGTCTGGACCGCAACACAGGTCATGGACATTAGCAGTGGCCTGATCATCATTGGAAATCTGCTGTAGCGACGGGCCGACCGTTCGGACAGTCGGCCATTGGCGAGAATCACGCTGGCACCGTAGCGCCTTGCATAGTGCACCATGTTCGGCCAAAGCTCCGTGTCAACAATCACGAGGACATCGGGACGAATACGATTCAGGAACCGGCATACCGCATCGGGCATGTCATAAGGAGCGTAGAAATGGTAAACGCTGTCCGCCAGCAGGGCGCGAACCCGTTCCCTGCCTGTGGCAGTCATCGTAGTCACAACGACCGTGTAACCGCTGGCGATCAAACGTTTGGCCAGGGGTACAGCGGCGATGGTTTCGCCGGCTGAGACAGAATGGACCCAGATAACTTTGGTGGTGGCATGGATCGGTTGGCAAAATCCGAATCTTTGCCCGATTGTTTCACGATAGAGCGGTTCCTTTAAGGATCGCCAGTACAACCGGATCACGACGACCGGTACCATTAAATAGAAAAGAATGCTGTAGATGTATCTTGCCACGATTCGAAACCGCTGATGGGCTGCGCCAATCGTATCAAAAACACACCCGTGAGGTAGCGCCAGATATGATGCGCGTTTGCTATAATATCGATTTGCCGGGAAGCCTGACCCATGCCACGCGAATTCCACACCGATATTGCCATTCTGGGCGGGGGTATTGGTGGGTTATGGATACTTAACCATCTTCGCGAACAGGGTTATCGGGCGCTGCTGTTCGAAAAGGATTCTCTTGGCAACGGACAAACCATTGCCTCACAAGGCATGATTCACGGCGGCATCAAATACACCCTGGGCGGGTCCACCACCGAATCCTCTGAATCCATGGCCGACATGCCCGAGCTATGGCGCCAATGTCTGGCCGGCGGTGGGCCCCTCGATCTTCGCGGCGTACAGTTACTATCAGAGGACTACTTCCTGTTCTCGGACGATAGATTGACCTCTCGGCTGACAGCGTTTTTTGGCAGCAAGTCCCTGCGTGGTCGCATCGAACCCCTGAAACCCGGACAATATCCGCGCGTTTTCAGCGACGGATTCAAGGGCGCCCTGTACAGGATGCAGGATATCGTCGTGGACACATCTTCACTGATCCATAGGCTTGAGCAAAAGCAGGCGAATTATATCTTCCAGGGTGAGGCGATATTGACCTTGAAAAAGGACGGCCCGGTGCTTCGCCTCGGTGATGGATCGTCCGTTCAGGCAAATTATTGCGTTCTCGCGGCTGGCGCCGGTAACGAGGACATACTCAAGGGCGCAGGACTCGATCAGATACCCATGCAACGACGTCCTTTGCACCAGGTTATGGTCAAGGCATCGCATTTACCGTCACTGTACGCGCATGCAGTCAGTATGAAGACCGGCGCGAAACCCAGACTCACGATTACCACCCACCATCGCGAGAATGGCGAACCAGTGTGGTATCTGGGTGGCGACCTTGCGGAAACCGGGGTGCATCGGAGTGCTGAAGAGCAAATTCGCGTCGCCCGGAATGAACTGGACACCCTTCTTCCCTGGATTTCGTTACAGGGGGCCGATTGGGCCACCTTGCGCATCGACCGGGCGGAGCCGGCGCAACCTGAAAACAATCGACCTGGCAACGTATTTGCGAAAGCAATGGGGCCGATCATCGTCTGTTGGCCGACAAAACTGACTCTGGCACCCGTGCTGGCCACTCAAGTCGACTCGTTACTCCCGTCACCCCGAGGCGCGACAACAGAACAGCTACCGAATCTGCCGGCGCCCGAGGTCGCCAAACCGCCCTGGGAGTTATTATTTTGAAAGGTTTTTCGCCAATCCATTATAACCACCTGGGTGCCACAGGATTGCATGTCTCACCCCTGGCGCTAGGAACCGTTAAATTTGGCCGCAATACTGACATCAAATATCCGGCTCCATTCGATATACCGTCCGACCGGGAACTGGAAAAACTGCTTGAGCTCACCGCCGAACTGGGTATCAATCTATTGGACACAGCGCCCGCTTATGGAACGAGCGAGGCCAGGCTGGGTAAATTGCTCAAGGGGCAAAGAGACAAGTGGATTATCTCCACCAAAGTGGGCGAGCAATATGTGTCAGGCAAGTCCATATACGATTACTCGGCCGCTGCCACGCGAGCCACCCTGGAAAATAGTCTGCGTACCCTCAATACCGATTATCTGGACATTGTCCTGGTACATTCCACTGGTGAGGATCTGACTATTATTAACGAGACGGACGTGTTGGCTGTATTGAACGAGTACAAGGACAAGGGTGTGATCAGGTCTTTTGGCGTTTCGACCAAAACCGTAGAAGGCGGTCTGGCCGCCCTCAAGTCGAGTGACCTCGCCATGGTCACTTTCAACTTGCATGACCGCGAGCAGCTGCCCGTTCTCAATCGTGCCGCGGAGACCAACAAGGGTATCATGGTGAAAAAAGCACTGGCCAGCGGTCATACGCAGGACCCGGGCCAATCACTCCGGTTCGTATTGGACCAACCTGCGGTTTCCACGATCGTGGTGGGAACCATCAACCCGGATCATCTGCGCCAGAATGTTAAAGCCGTACTCACCTGACCTGATTTAACCTGCCCCCAGAGAACCTGCG
>JBBDSF010000154.1:3396-25326 GCA_040905125.1 Pseudomonadales bacterium
CGTTGAACTAACAGCGTTACAGTCGGCGGATTTTCTCCACCAGTGCGCTGGTGGAACAATCTTCTACCAGCTTGACGACCTTTACCTCGCCGTTATAAGCCTTGACAATTTCCGTGCCGACAACCTGATCCACCGAGTAGTCGCCGCCTTTGGCAAGCACGTCGGGTTTGATCGTGCGCAAAAGGTTCTCGGGGGTATCTTCTGCAAACGACACCACCCAGTCGACGGCCGCGAGACCAGCCAACAATATCATGCGTCTGTCCAGGGCATTGATTGGCCTGCCTGCACCTTTCAACCGATTGACGGAGTGGTCGTCATTGACGGCAACGATTAACCTGTCCCCTTGAGCTTTTGCTTCGCTTAGATAATCCACATGGCCCGCATGCAAAATGTCGAAACAGCCATTGGTAAACACGATTTTCTCGCCTCGACCGCGAGCTTCTTCGACAGCGATCAGGAGTTGCTCTTCGGACATAATACCCTTGTTGAAACCCGCCTGGCTCGCCACTTCCAAACGCAATTCGGGGCCGCTGACACTGGCTGTACCCGGTTGCATGACCACCAGTCCCGCCGCCAGGTTAGCCAGGGCAACGGAATCCGGGAGGGTCTCGCCCGCGGAAAGGGCCGATGCAAGCACTGCAATGACCGTATCGCCTGCCCCGGACACGTCATATACCTCGCGCTTACGTGCCGGAAAATGGATTTCTTCCTGGCCCCTTTGAATCAGCGTCATGCCCTGGCTATGGCGCGTCAATAGCAATGCTTCAATATCCAGACGCTCGATCAATTGGTGGCACCGGGACACCATGTCTTTCTCCGATACCCAGGCGCCCACGGCCTTCTCGAGCTCCAACAGGTTCGGTTTGATGATGGTGGCGCCTCGATACATCTCAAAATCCTTGAACTTCGGATCTACCAGCACTGGAACGCCACTCTGTCGGGCTCGTCGAATGAGCGATTGGGGATCCGTTAACAAGCCCTTGTCGTAGTCAGACAATACAAGCGCATCACTGCCCTCAAGCACACTGTCAACCAGACCAAGCAGCTTGTTCGAGTCCAGGGCCCGGATTTGCTCGAAATCGGCCCTCACCAGTTGTTGTTGGTGACTGACGATCCGCAGTTTGGTTGTTGTCTTAATGTCATCGTCTTCGTAAAAGACGCTCTTGATACCCGCTGACTCCAGCTTCGACGCCAGCAGCGCACCGGATTCGTCAGGTCCACGAGCCGCGACCAGCGTGGCTCGACCACCTAAAGAGGCGACATTGAGTGCGACGTTCGCCGCAGCACCCAGGCGCTCTTCAATTTCCGTGATGTCCACGACCGGGACGGGCGCTTCGGCAGAAATACGCAATGCATCACCATGCCAATAGCGATCGAGCATGGCATCGCCGACAACCAACACATCAGCATCATCGAATCTGGGTATTTTCATTGTTGCCCTGACTGCTCTGGCCAGCGGAAATAATACCACAGGCACAGCCGAACACCTGGAGGCAAAATGCGAAATCAGGTTAGAATCCGTGTCTCATCCCGCCACAACCTTTGTTGATTACAAAAGTGCCGTCACGCCTGCCCTCAATCATAACTTTGCTCAGTAACACGCCAGGGGGGCTGCGGTGAAGCATACGATTTTTACCGCAGAATTCCTGCAGCCCCGTTACTGGCCAACCTGGCTGGTCTTCGGTGTTATGTGGCTGGTAACGCGATTACCGCATCCCTGGCAAGTGAGATTTGGCGCAATGATCGGACGAGCGGCCTTTCTTGTCGCACGAAGTCGCCGCCACATTGCCGCGGTCAATTTGCAGCTTTGTTTTCCAGAGCTTTCCCGGTCTCGTCAACAACAACTGCTTAAACAGGTGTTCCGGTCAACGGGCATCGGTCTTGTGGAAACGGCTATCGCCTGGTTCAGGGACCCGCGGGACTTTCTCGACATCGTTGAAATAAATGGCCTCGAACACCTGGAGCAGGCCGCCGCCGAAGGGCGGGGCGTTATTTTGCTCGGTGCACATCTGTCGACGTTGGATTTTTGCGGCGCGGTGCTGGGGACCCGCTTCAAGTTTGACGTCATGTACCGACCCAACAAGAACCGGTTACTGGAGACCATCATGACGCAAAGCCGGGAGAAGAATTTTCCCCGGGCGATCCATCGTCACGATATTCGCGGTGTTATCAGAAGTCTGAAGGCCGGCGACGTGGTGTGGTATGGCCCGGATCAGGATTACGGCCGGAAGCATTCGGTTTTCGCTCCCTTCTTTGGTATCGAGACCGCCACCATTACCGCAACGGCCAGAATTGCGAAAATAAGCTCCTCCCCGGTCATTCCATTTACGCACTACCGTTGCGCTGATGGCCGCAGTTATGAAATCAACCTGGGTCCACCCCTTCAAAATTTTCCCACGGGAGATGATGTTGAGGACGCAACCATAATCAATCGACTAATGGAAGAGGCTGTTCTGCCAGCGCCGGAGCAATACTGGTGGTTACATCGTCGATTCAAGACCCGACCGGACGGCGAGGAACGACCCTATTGACATGAAACAACTCACCACGACGGAATTAGCCGAATACATAGATGAAAACGAGATTCTGTATGGAAGGGTCGGTCGACCGGAGGTCATGCTGACGCCCGACGGCAAAATCGTCAAATGCTTTTACCCACGTAAGAAGTTGTCGACTTCCACATTCCTGCCCCAAGCAAAGCGATTTTCCATCAATGCCAGGAAACTGCGGGACAGAAATATCCCAGCGCCGATTGTCGACGAGGTCCTGTACTGCAAAGCGATTCCCGTACATCTGATCGTATACAGCTGGATGGACGGCGAAGACTTGCGGTTTCTCTGCAGCAACGGACACATTGCATGTTTGAGCGATCTACCTGCATTCCTGGCGCACCTCCATAAACAAGGCATCTACTTCAGAGCTATTCATCTGGGAAACCTGCTCCGGCAAAAGGACGATACGCTGGCAATTCTGGACATGTCCGATTTGAGAACGCAACCGTACCGGCTGGGCGCTTTTCAGCGAGCGAGAAACCTTGCTCACCTCATCAATAGAAGAGAAGACAAGGCTTACTTTGTAAGCTACGGAATCGATCGTTTTATAAAGGAATATATCGACTGCTGCCAGGCATCCCACCAACAGGAGTGGCTGCTTCGAAAAAGGTTGTACTTCGGTCTGGATCGCGACTTACGACACTTGTTGGCTTGAGCTGTTCACAAGGCGAGCCAATGGGGAAACCGACCAAAGCCTTTCACGGAATCCTGCCAGGTCAAAACGGGTTCCCAGACGCCGGAAACCGGCGCGGGTCAGATGATCGAGCGCCGTACGGTCCATGCCCGCAACTTTTTCCATCTGTTGTTCCAGGTCAGCGGCGTCCCCGGATGCGAAAAAAAGTGCGGCGTCGCCGGCCACTTCCTTTGGGCCTGGAGCATCACTCGAAATAATGGGAATTTCTGCCAACATCGCTTCCAGTAACACAATACCGAATGCTTCTTCGGCACCCGAGGTTAAAACGAACGCATCGAACGCCTTCAGGTAGCGCCAGGCATCGTTGACGGCACCGGCAAAAACGATCCGTTCTTCAAGGCCAAGGCGAACAGCTTGTTGTTTCAGACTGCTTTCCTGCGGCCCGCCGCCCACCAGTACCAATCGAACATTGAATAATTCCGACCTTGCCAGAGCGTCAATTAATATTTCATGGCGTTTTTTGGAAACCAGTCGTCCCACGGTACCGAAATACCAGGTGTCCTGGTCGAGTCCCAGCGCAGTTCGGGCATCGGCTCGACTCATCAGGTTTTCTTTCAGGTTCGCATCCAGCGCGTGATTCAGCGTGGAGATACGGTTTTGTACGTTCAGAGCCGGTACGCATTCGACAATATCACGTTTAACGGTTTCTGATACGGCAATAACGTGCATATCCTTGCAGATATATTTCACAAATAATGATCGGGAAAATCGTTTAAACACGCCATGTTCGTGAGCAACACCCAACAATACCTTGATGGGGAAGAACAGACTCATCATACCGGCGATGTATATGGCTTTGTAACGATGTGCTATAACAACATCATATTTTTCACGACGGAACAGCTTTGCAACATGCAATACTGTCGAGAGTTTCATTCCACGAAGCGACCCCTCGTCGAGGAATATGACCCGCTCCCCTCCGGTGCCAGCTTCCACGTCATCCTGCTGTTTACCCTTTAAGTATAGTGTCGTAACGCGATGACCGTTCAAGGCCTGCGCGTATTGATGACAAACCATCCGAAAAGGCGCCTGATAATTGTGGCTTATCTGCAGGATGTTGAGCGGGGCATCGGATGCCATCAGATTGACTGCTTGGTCACCAATAAATCTTCGAGAAAGAGAAACTCAAGATCCGATCCAAAGAACATGTTAAGCGCATCCGTTGGCGAGCACACCATGGGCTCGCCTCGCCGATTCATCGACGTGTTCAACACGGCCCCGTTACCGGTCAGTTTCTCCATTTCCTTCAATAACGCATAGTATCTGGGATTTACCTCTTCCGTGACCACCTGCACTCTGGAGGTACCGTCTTCATGAACGACCTCGGGAATGCGTTTTGACCATTCTTCGGACACCTCAAAGGTGATCGTCATAAACGGTGCCGGATGATGGGTCTGTATCACATCCTTTGCGACCGTATCGAGAATACTCGGACAGAAGGGGCGCCAGCGCTCACGATATTTGATCTGTTCGTTGATTCTGTCCGCAATTCCTTCAATACTCGGACAACCCAGAATACTCCGGCCACCAAGAGCCCTGGGACCAAATTCCATGCGGCCCTGGCACCAGGCCACCGGATTTCCATCCGCGAGAATGCTGGCGGCCTTTTCCACCGGATTGTCCAGCCTGACAAATGCAGGCTTTTGCGGGTGAGTCTCGCACACCTCAATACATTCTTCGGTTGTGTAACCCGGGCCAAGATAGACATGATCCATGCGTTCGGGGTATATGCCTCTTTGCCAGGTTGCATATGAGGCCGCACCGACGGCCGTACCAGCGTCACTCGCGGCAGGCTGCACGTACAGTTCATCGACATACGGCAGATCAACAATTTTTTGATTAAGCTTCACATTCAGCGCACCGCCACCAGCAAATACGAGCTTACCGGTTTCCTTCAGGATATCACCGAGATAACGGTCAATGAGTCTCAGAGAAATATCCTCAAACAGCTTTTGAATAGATGCGGCATAATGTACATAGGGGTCATCCGCGAAATCGCCCGTTCGCCTTGGCCCCAGCCAATCTACAAGTTTTTGACTGAAATAGAAGCCTTTGCGCCCTTCCTTGTAGCGCCGCAGGCCTACTGTATTGACCAGCTGCGTATTAACCTTTATTTCTTTGCCGTCGAATTCCACAAGACGTGACAGGTCATACAGACTCGGGTTACCGTACGGCGCCATACCCATGACCTTGTATTCACCATCAAGCATTTCGAAACCAAGATACTCCGTAAACGACGCGTACAACTGACCCAGCGAGTCTGGATCAAAAAATTCCTTGATCTTGTGAATGCGCCCGTTTTCGCCATATCCGAAGAAGGTGGTTGCATACTCTCCCTTGCCGTCGATTCCCAGGATAGCGGTTTTCCCGGTAAATCCGCTGAGATGATACGCACTGCTTGCATGGGCCATGTGATGCTCTACCGCATCAAAGGTGACGCGATTCCAGTCTATGCCCAGCTGATCCAGCAGGTTTCTTACGCGCTTCACATTACGGCGGTAATGCCGGTTACCATTGAATAATGCGGTCAAAGCGCGGTCCGGCGCATACCAGTATCGCCTGGCATAGTGCCAACGCGCCTTTGAAAGCAAACTGACCTTGGCGAAAGGAAAGGCGACAACATCGACCTCGGCAGGTTTCACGCCGGCATATCGCAAACAGAAGCGAGCTGCCTCGAGGGGCATTTTGTTTTTGGCGTGTTTCTCGCGGATAAACCGCTCTTCTTCCGCGGCGGCTATGAGTTTACCGTCGATGTAAATGGCAGCAGAAGGGTCATGCGTGAGGGCTCCAGAGAGCCCAAGGACTACTAACGACACGCGAATCTCTATTACAGATAAATTTGGCCGTCTATTCTAACTGATTGCCGGGCCACAGTCTGTGGTGTTTAGTTAATCGTTTTCTGGCGGGGCAAGTGTGCCAACCGGTCACCCAGTCGCTCCAGGATATCCGGGCGGTCCTCCCAATTTTTGACAAAGCGGTCAAGATCCTTGCCAAATGCATGCTCAAAGCCATTCCTGTCCCTGTGCTCGCGCATGCCATCCAGGTCAATGATGATCGGGCCGTCTTCCGACATGAGGAAATTCGTTGCCTTTAGATCACCATGTGATATCTGAGCCTTGGCCAGGTCATCCAGAATGGTCGCCAGCGCCTCCAGTTCACCATCGGGATTTTTCATATTTCCCAGGCAACTCACGGCATCAGGGCCATCTATATACTCCGTAATCAACCAGGCGGTAGCTCTCAATGGTCCGATGCGACTTTCTATCATCGCGACCGGTTTCAGGGCCGGAATCCCGAAAAACGTCATTAGCCAGGCGTTGGACCATGAGTGCCAGGCACGACTCTTGCGGAAGGCGCGCCTCAGACCATGCCAGAAATTCTTCACGTTATACCGTTTCACCACCAGCGATCTGTCCGACAGATGGACCCGGGCTACAGTCGCGGTGTTACCTTCTTTCAGAATGGTTCCGTTGGCCATCCACTTGTCGGGATCTTCAAGCAATCCAGAAACTTCAGCGCTCCAGGCATTTCGGTCACAGACGGTATACCGCCTGAACGACGATTCGCAGGCAAAACGGGTGCAGTCACGAAACACCTTCTGGAGAAATTTCTGCTTGCGCGCTTCACGAGCGCTACCAATCTCCGTGTCAAGTTGCCTGGACCGAACCGTACACGGCCCCCAACCTCGAATCGCTTCGTAGCTCGGCAACACGAAGCTGGCAAGGTGATCATGTTTCGGATACAGCTGAGCAAAGAACAAGCCGAGGTTTCTCAAACTTTCTTCTTCAGACAAGGGCACACCAGTCCGCCTCCAGACCTCGCCACCATCGATCGTGTACAGATCGTGATCAGACAGGATGAAATTGGCCAGATGAAGATCGTGTTGAACGACACCATGGTTGTGCAACGTCGCGATCACACCCAGCGCTTCTTTCAACACATCGATCTGTTCTTCTTCATTGGTAGTCTTTTCCCATCTTTCGACCAGGCTGGTTGCGTTTTTAAGATATTGAAATGCCAGTAACTCACCCTGCCCATCATACAACTTGCCATGCCACAGGAGTTCCGGCGTATGAACCCCTGCCCTGGCTATCGCCTGGACACCACATTTCTCTCTGGTGGCGTATCGAGTTGCGGTCCTTCCAAGATAAGTCTTGATCAAGATTTCAGTACCATCGCATTCGGCGAGCGCGACGATGCGTTTGCCAGGCAGGAGTCTGAGAATCTTTCGAATAATCAGGGACAGGTTAACGCCTTCACTGACCACCATCAGATTGAAGGGCGTATCAATATTACGGTGTGCTGAAACCAGGTCCGTCCCGCTCAAGGTTTCCATATTTGACTTCCTCTACCTCTTGACCCCTGAATGGGCCAGCGCAGTTATTCCTGGTTATTCTCGACCTTGAAAGAACGCCAGAATCCTCGACAGTTGTCGTCTGTCGCTGTCACCCAATTGGTTGATGCCACGATAAAGTTTGTAAAAACGTAGCCTCATCGTTTTTGGCAACTGATATTTGGCGACCTTGTCCAGACAGGCGAGATCCTTGATCACTCCTCTTCGGAATAGTGGTCCATACACCCTGCGGCCAAGGGGACAATCAATAATGTAGACTTCCGGGTCAAAGCTGCGCTCTACCAGTATGTTGCGCCATTTTAGATCATTATGGACAAAATGGTGCTCGTGCATGGTACGAATGTACATAGCGAGACGACGAACGACCCTGTCAACCCATTCTCGATCGCCAAGATGTGCCTGGGTATCGTCGACCCGGCTTGCAAGGTCCGCAGTTTCCCGAATCTCTTGTATAACCAGTATCCCTTTGCGGTTCAGGGTGAGGCCATTTTGTTCACCGTATGCCACAACTCTTGCGGTTGGCAGGCCAATGGAGTGAAAGAACATGAGATTCTCCCACTCAGCCCGCACTCGACTCCGCCCAAAATAGCGCCGAAGACCCTTCCCCGCCCGCTCATAACACTTTACATAATAGTGATTGCCCGCGACAGAAACCTTACGCAGATTACTCATGGGGTTGGCGTTAATGCATTCGCCCGCGAGCGCCAACACCCTGTCAGGTGTACTGAAGGCATCGGCTTCAGCCTGGCTTGTATCACAAAGCACCCAGTTAAAATCAGCCATGGTCATCCAGTGCTTCTACCCAGGCCGGCAGTGAACGCTGATCCTGCAGATATAAACTGCGAGCCCTGTGCAATACCTTGCGCCAGAATGCGCGATCATCATGAAGCGCCTGTCTTAACGGTTTGTTGGCATAAAGCTTGATAAAGCGGAATACATCCTTGCGTCCAATACCGGCATCGAAGGCTGAAAAAAACAAACCGCCCAGATCTTTGACCAGCCATCGTTCCGGTGTCCTGGCCCTGATCTGCGCCCGATGCAGATCGATTAGATAAAGGGTCGGTTCAGGTTCATGCAATGTATCCAGATCGATCAGAAAGTGGCAAATATAAAAGTCACGATGGTTGATGCCGTTATCATGCATACGGCGACTGACATCGGCCAACCGACGGATTAATCTCCTCCTCAACGTTGGCTCAATCGTAGTATTGGCGACAAGATCTTCGAGGCTTGACGTATTTTCCAGTGCCTCTGTGATAATACACGAGTGCCGGCGCGCCGGATTCCAACCCTCACTGGCAAATGCCACGGGTTTGACGGTGGCGATATCCAATTCAGCCAACCGGGACAGTGCCAGCCACTCATTGGTTGCACCAACGATTGGCAACCGCAACTGAAACAGGTTCTTGAATATTTCCCACCAGCCCACGCCGAAATGCACCTTGGCGAAATAGGCCCGATTTCCTGCCTGGAATCGGACTGTTCGTCTGGCCTCGAGCTCTCGATAAACCTCGCCTTCAATCAGTGCCACTTGATCGAACAAGTGGTTAGCGTCGAATACAGCCCGCAAGTCTTCGTTCACATAGTGCATCAGATTTGTTCGCCGAAATTATTCCACAACTTCACAAATCAGGTCTGCCGCGCGTTTCGGCATACTGTAAATATCCGCATAGGCTGCAAACCGAATACCATTACTGCTCCACTCCTGCCGGTGCGGACTGGTCAACATCTCCGCCAGCATTTTGTCGAATACTTCCTGGCGCCACGGCGTGGGGATGAGTTGGCCTGCGCCGGAATCCTCTACATAACTCGCATAACCACAGACGTCGGTGGCCAGGACCGGTAATCCTGCCACGATCGCTTCCAGTAAGATCATACCGGCATTTTCATTGATTGCAGGATGAACCAACAGGTCCGCCGCCATAAGGAATCGGGGGATATCATCGCGCCCGCTCAAAATGGTGACTTGTTCTCCGAGTCCCAAACGTTGCGCCATGCGGCGAAAGGTACGTGGATTATCCTGGCCGATGGCAATTAATCTGGTTTGTCGTCGCAGTTCCTCTGGCAGGGCGATCATACCCCGAATAATTCTGTCGAGGCCCTTGGTGATAAATCCGGAACCCACCATTAGCAGCAGATACTCGTCATCGGCCACCCCGAATTCCATTCTCAAGTCACTGCCAATCTCTCTCGCATTTTCCGGCGCAATCCTGTCCCTGGAGATACCGGGTGGCAGAACATGAATTCGATCTTGCTGTGTATCGTAGTGTTTAAGAAATACAGACGCCTGTGCCTCGGTCAGCATCAGAATCCGGGTATGGGCCGATGAATCGAATACTGCTCGCTCGAATCGGGAGAAATGCTTGTACCTTGGGATCAAGCGGTATATTGATCCGCGTTGATTCTGCGCCTTGTCTTCATAACATGAGTCGGCCGCATAATACACGTCGAGCCCGGGCATTTTGTTGAAGCCGATAACACCATTGACCGGGCTCTGTAACAAATGGGCATGCACCCAGTCCCGGTACTTTTGATAACGCGTGTGGTTGGTTATTGCATTGACCGGCACCACAATGACATCGAAATCGGCGGGGATTTCACCCGCCCAGGAAAGTGTGTATACCCGAATTTTGTAGCCGCGCTCACTGCATTCACGCGCAATACGAAGGAAATCCCGCTGCAACCCTCCATAAGCAAAGAATTTGTATAAACAGAACGCCAGCACACCCTTGTTAACGCGTTGGTCAGCACGCTCCCGAATGACGTTCTCGATGATTCTCGATGCTTCCTGTGGCAGCGAATAAATATTTGCCGTTCTCGCAAACCGTTCACCTTTCTCTTTCCACACTTCACGGCAATCAGCTTTCAGCATCTCCAACAACTTCGCGTTGAGCTCCTGTTGGCTGAACGGGTGCCCGACCAACGCGCCAACGCCGGCCTCCTCTACATAATGGCCATACCCGCAATTTCTGGTAGCCAGAACAGGAAGTCCCGCCACAATGGCTTCCAGCAGGATAATCCCGGCATTTTCATCCACCGCGGGGTGGATCAGCAGATCACCGCCAAGAAGAATTCGTGGTATGTCATCCCTGCCCGATACAATGGAAACGTGTTTACGGAGACCCAGCAACGTGATCAGGCGTTTAAACGGTGCCGGGTTGTCCTCTCCAACGACAAGGAACCGGGTTTTACGCCTCATCTCACGAGGTAATGCGCGTATGGCATACAGGGCCCGCTTTAACCCTTTTTTGATAAAGCCTGAGCCAATCATCAAGATCAATTTTTCATCCTCGCCAAGGCCCATCTCCTGCCTGAATTGCCGTCGAATTTCCTCGGCATTTTCAGTCGGGATACGATCCCTGGAGATACCCGGCGGGAGAAAGTGCATCCGTTCGTCAGGTGTTCCGTAATATTTCTGGAACAAAGGCTTCTGGGCTTCGGAGATCATCAGGATTTCCGTATCGCTGTCAGGGGAAAATACTGCTCGTTCGTATGCGGAGAAGTGACGATAACGAGGAAGTTGACGATACAACCAGTTTCTTTGGGTCCTCGCTTTCTCTTCATAGCAGGAATCCGCCGCGTAGTATACGTCCAGGCCAGGCATTTTGTTGATCCCTACCACACCATCCACAGGATGCTGACGCATTGCCTCACGAACCCATCGGTCAAATTTCTCGTAACGGTCATGATTGGTCAGAGAAGTGACAGGCACGATGACAACCTCGAACCCTTCAGGAATATCGCCACTCCACATGAGCGTATAGACCCGAATCTCATGGCCTCGACGTTGGCATTCCATGGCAATTTGGAGGAAATCCCGTTGCAATCCCCCATACGGAAAGTATTTATACAAACAAAACGCGAGCTTCACGATAGCTTCCTGTTCGACCCGGCAATATGAAATTTCAACGAATCCCAGACTCTCTCCGGCGTCATCGTGGCAAAGCACGGGGGATGAATTCTACCGGAATCCTCGGGCCTGCGGAACTTACAGATCCTTTTTAAACAGGGGATACATGGTAAGTGATCGCCCACTAACACCGATTGATGAGGACCCGACACACCAGTCAATTCGGGGTCTGTCGGTCCATACAAGGCGACCATCGGCACACCCAGTGCCGCGGCAAGATGGCCGAGCCCACTGTCGACACTGACGGCACCCGAACTACAAGACATCTGCGCGGCCAGCTCGCCCAATGACGAGGGCGGCAGCACAGCGGCCCTGGACAGGGCGCTCGCAATGGCTTCCGCCTGCTCGCGCTCATGGTCATTGCCATACGGCAAGATGACTTGAAAGCCATCATCTTCAACGAGGCTGCCCAATTGCTGCCAACACATCTGCGGCCACTGTTTGGACGGCCAGGTGGTTCCGTGCAGCAGCATAATGGATTTCGACTCGTCTGTTTTCTGCGAGAGCAAAAGCCCATAACGGGCAGGGCGCGGAGGAACCGAATAACCCAGTGCCGCTGCGAACAACTCCCGGGTTCGATCTACCGCATGCCGGCCCACCTCAATTTGGTATGGCCGGTCATAAACCAGACTGGCCAGTGATTCTCGAGCCGACACCCTGTCAAGACCAGCTGTTTCCCCAAGGCACATCCGGGTGACAAACGCGCTTTTTAGAAGCCCCTGCGCATCGATAACGAGATCGTACTTCGATGCACGAAGACGCCCGCGAAATTCACGAAATTCTTTGAGTGCACCCAGCGCTCCGGACCAATGTCGTCGCCAGCGACGCATTGCGATGGGTAGTACATTCTCAACTGCAGGATGCATCGCGGGAATGTCTGTGAACGCTTCCTCCACCACCCAGTCGAAACGAATGGTCGGGTCATACTCAACAGCATCCGTGAGGGCCGGCAGAGTATGAACAATATCGCCCAGGGATGACATCTTGACGATAAGTACCTTCACCGGCCCGGCGCTTCCAGGTGACGCTGGACTATCGGTTCAAGTCTATCGGGCATCAGCAGATTAAGGCAGTTCTTGTGGCCCAGGGGGCACGTACGCTGAAAACAAGGACTGCATGGCAAGCTGTCGGAGACTATTTCTGTCTTGTCAGATAATGGTGGCGTAAAATCCGGTGAAGTGGACCCATAAATCACCGCTGTGGGACAGCCCACCGCAGCCGCCACATGCATCAGCCCCGAGTCATTGGTCACAACCAGCCTGCTCAGGGCCAGCAAATCCACCGCATCGAGCAGGCTCGTTTTCCCCGTCAAGTCGACAAGGTACTCGCGGGAATCGGCCGGCATGGACAGTCGAATTCTCTGATAGGTGTCACTGTCCTGCCTGGTTCCAAATACCCACACCTGCATATCCCGCTGAATAGCGTAATCGGCAAGCGTGGCATAATGGCTTTCGGGCCACTTCTTTGCCTCGCCGTATTCGGCTCCGGGGCAAAGTCCCAATATGGGGCGGGAGGTATCTAACGACAATGCCGTACACTGCTCTATCTGATTTGTTTTATCGATCAGCAAGGACGGATATTCGACTCGAGCCGGGTCGTATGTGCTTTCCGGCAGGCCCAGGGCGACAAATCGGTCAACCATGCGAGGCAGTCGTCTCTTATCGAGTAATCGCATGTCATTCAGCAGATAGTAGCGACTTTCGCCCCGAAAGCCGGTTCTCCTCTCAATGTTTGCCAGAAAAGGGACAAGTGCCGATTTAAATGAATTGGGCAGCACGATGGCCTGTTCATAGTGATTCTCACGCAACTTCCTTCCCAGATCCCATCGATATCGCAGTTTTAGTTCACCATGTCCGGTACGCTGCACGATGCCACGGGATACCTCTTCCATCCTTGATACCAGTGGCAGCGACACCGGGGGCGCCAGAACGTCGATCGTCGCCTCGGGATACTGCGCCTTGAGGACCTTATAAAGGCACTGGGACATCACCATGTCGCCAACCCAGGCCGGACCGACAACAAGTATTCGCCGGCTGCTATCCATCTGCCATTAGCAGGCCACCAGGGTGGACCATTGGGGATGCTCGCTGCGTTTTCCCATCACCTGGTCAAAGTACATGGACTGCAATTTCTCCGTGACAGGTCCACGCCCGCCACTGCCAATTTTGCGAGCGTCCAACTCACGAATGGGCAGCACTTCAGCTGCCGTTCCGGTAAAAAATGCTTCATCGGCAATATACACTTCGTCTCTGGTAATTCGACGCTCCGCAACGGGAATTCCAAGTTCCTGGGCAAAAGCGATAACTGTCGATCGGGTGATGCCTTCAAGGCAGGAAGTCAACTCAGGGGTTATCAGCTTATCACCCTCGACCAGGAATATGTTCTCGCCACTGCCTTCGGCCACATAGCCTTCGTTATCCAATAGTAACGCTTCGTCACAACCGCTATCCAAAGCTTCTTTAAGCGCCATCATGGAGTTGATGTAATTACCATTAGCCTTGGCCTTGCACATCGTAATATTGACATGATGTCTGGTGTACGACGATGTGCGAACACGGATACCTTCATCCCGGGCCTCGGGCGCCATATAGCTGGGCCACTCCCAGGCGGCAATAATACAATGTGGCTGCAGACCTTCGGCACGCAATCCCATTCCTTCCGATCCGTAAAAGCACATGGGGCGAATATAGGCCTCCTTGAGCTGATTTTGCCTGACCACTTCCACCTGTGCGTCATTAATCGCGTCCCTCTCCCAGGGCATCGGAAAGCCGAGTATATGGCCGGAACGGAACAGACGATCAGTATGATCGTGTAGCCTGAAGATCAATGGCCCCCGATCACTGGCGTAGGCACGAACGCCTTCGAATACCCCGAATCCGTAATGCAATGTATGCGTCAGTACATGGACCCTGGCTTCCCGCCAGGGAACCAGCTCACCATCGAACCAGATGACGCCATCTCTATCTGCCAATCCTTCCGACTTCATGCACTAACCCTTGTCGTTTCAAAAACGGTCTATTCTACACGAACTACACCGGAATCAGTGATTCAGGAGGCAACCATGTGACGATTCCAGATTTCCAGCACCCTTTCCCGATATTGGTTAAGACGCTCGTAGGATGCCATCTCACCTCCCAACCACTCGTAATGAACTGCGGACCGGTAGGCCAGATAGGCATCTTGCAGTGTCCGGGTTTCTTCCCGGGTAAACAGACCAAGCCCCGCCAGCTCATCAAGCAATCGCATTTTGTCAGTCCACCGGGCGAGCAGTTCATACTTGCAGGTCCATGCAAGAACGGTATATTGCACCATGAATTCAATGTCGACCATCGCGCCAGCGCCCTGTTTCAAGTCGAATCCGGACACAAGAACCTCGTCTCGTTGACTGTCTGGCAATTTCCTGGGGCTGCCTTTCTCCAGATGTTTTCGCATCTTCTCGCGCATGGCGACCACATCTTCCAACAGTTTATTAGGGTCTCTTGAGCGACCGAGCACCTCCGTACGGATTTTCTCGAACCGATCCTTGAGTTTGTGATCTCCTGCTACAAACCGCGCCCTCACCAGCGCCTGATGCTCCCAGGTCCAGGCACTTTCATTCAGATATCGCGCATAAGCCCCCAATGAGCTTGCCATGGGACCCTTGTTACCCGAAGGTCGCAGGCGTAGATCCACATCGTACAAGACCCCGAATCTCGTGTAGCGCGCCAGGATATGAACGACTCTCTGAGCCAACCTCGAGTAGAAAACATTGTTATCGATAGATTTGGCACCGTCGGTCTTCCCCTCGATATCCGCATCATGAATAAAGACCAGATCCAGATCGGAACCGTAACCCAGCTCGATGCCACCCAGCTTGCCGTAGGAAATTATGGCAAAGTGTCGATCTTCCGAGCGTTTCCCGTCATGCAGGGGTTGTCCGTGGCGATCTGCCAAATATTCCCAGGCTATCTGGACTGATTTCTCCAACGTAATTTCAGCGATATCTGTCAACGCATCACTGGCTTTCATCAACGGCAACAAGTCCAGCAACTCGAAAATCGCCACCTTCAAAACAGCCGCGTGCTTGTATTGGCGCAACGTGTCCATCTGCTCTTCCAGGTCCAATGGCGCTATATCGGACATCATCTCTTCCATCTCGAGCCGAAGCTTCTCCCGCTCAAAGACGGCTTCGTCCGTGGTGCGATCAGACAATTCATACAAAAGGATGGGATGTTGTTCCAGACGTTCTGCTACCCAGGGACTCATTGCACAAAGATCCACCATCCGCTTTAACGCGTCCATATTCTCCAGCAGAAAAGCCACGTAAGTCGTGCGCCTGGTAATCGAGTGTATGATGGGCATAAGCAGAGCAAGGGTTTCGTCCGGGTTTTGCTGCCTGGCGGTTAGACTCAGCATAACCGGCAACAGTCGCCCAATTCGCTCCCGGGCAATTTCCTGTATCTCTCGCTCTTCCATATCATTCATAAAGCTGTCGAGGGTTGCCACAACCTTGTCGGGATCTTTGAAACCGGACTGCGCCAACAGCTCAATGCTGTCCGCTGACACCGGGTTATTACAGATAGATACCCAATGCATATTACCTTCCACGAGGATTTCCCTTTCAGCATTATTGGAACTCATAAAGCGGGAGAAAACGTCGATTACAGCGTTACGATGGTCATTAAGCGTCTTTTCGTAACTTTCATAGTCATCGAAACCCATCGCCACGGCGAGCCTGCTCTTTCCAAGGTCGGTTTCCGGCAACTCCTGGGTTTGCCGATCCCTTTCAGCCTGAAGCACGTGTTCACTGTTACGCAAAAACTTATACGCCGCTATCAACAAGGAAACATCGTATTCTGGTAGCAGCTCATCCGAGGCGAGCACGGACAATACATCCAGCAGTTTACGTTTTTGCAAATGGGGCTGCGTACCACCCCATATCAGTTGATTTGCCTGAGCGATAAACTCAATTTCCCGAATACCGCCTGGCCCCAGCTTCAAATTATCCTGAAGCTCGTTACGTACAACTTCACGGTTAATCAAACGCTTCATTTCTCGAAGCGCTTCTATCGCACCATAGTCAAGATGTCGGCGATAAACAAATGGTGTCATCCACGACAAGAAGTCCCGCCCCTGCTCGACATCTCCAGCCACCGCCCTTGCCTTGATAAACGCATATCGCTCCCAGTCTCGTCCCTGTTCAACAAAATATTTCTCCATGGCATTCCTGTGCAGTATCAGCGCCCCGCTGTCACCATACGGGCGAAGGCGCATGTCCACACGGAACACGAACCCGTCTACGTGCATCTCGTCGAGGGTGGCGATCACCCGCCTCGCTGTTCTGACAAAAAATTCCTGGTTGCTGAGTTCAATGTCAGACTCGACCCAGCCTGACTCACCATACATAAAGACAAGGTCCACATCGGATGAAAGATTCAGCTCCCGGGCGCCCAGCTTTCCCAACGCAATGACCGTCATTCGCTGTGGCTCTCCAGACAGACCCCCGACAGGCGTGCCATATTTCGCACAATGGGCTTCATGGTGATGAAACAGCGCGGCATCGATACAGGCATCGGCAAGATTGGACAGGTCCCGGGTAGTCTCATCGAAATCCGAGCGACCCGTGAGGTCACGAAAAATGATCCTTTGCATTTCACGATGGCGGATTCTGCGCAAGTCTGAATCCAGTGACTTATAACGCGCACTCTTTACACATTCAGCAAAACGATCCTCCGGATATTCTGACTCCAGGTCACCGCTGTCAATCAACTCCATAAACGCGCGCGGATCACGATACAACGAATCCATTACGTACTGGCTCAAGCAGCAAACTTTTATGAGATCCGTGTGAAGCTGTGTCGGCAGATCAGGCAAAAGAGACGTGACTTGCTCTTCAACCTCCACAAGCAAAGTTGGGTAGGAAGACATCTACAGCATCTCTATTCCGTGCCGGAGGCCGGTGCGACCCGGAGCACTTCCTCAACCGTCGTGATACCCGATGCCACTTTATGCGCGCCGCTCAGGCGCAAGGTTTTCATGCCCTCTTTCATCCCGGCGACCCTGAGCCGGCCCGCGGATGTGTCACTGCTAACCAGTGCCTTGATCGTATCCGTCATCGGCAGCAACTCGTAAAGGCCGGCGCGTCCCTTGTAACCTGTATCCCGACATTCGAGACATCCTACAGGCGAATAGATATATTCCGGGGAACTCATCTTCCAGGGTGTCACCAGCATTTTCCAGCCATCCGGGTCCACTTTGGCCTTGGCGCGACAGCTGGGACACAGCACACGTACCAGCCTTTGGGCCATAATACCCAGTACCGTGGCTCTGATGAGATAAGGCGCAACGCCCAGCTCCAGCAGTCTGGTGACCGCCGTCGGTGCATCGTTGGTATGAAGTGTCGAAATCACAAGGTGACCGGTCAATGCCGCCTGCACTGCCATATTGGCGGTCTCCAGATCTCTTATCTCACCAACCATAATGATATCCGGGTCCTGCCGAAGCAGGGATCTGACGCCATCAGCAAAATCGAGACCGATGTTGTGCTGAACCTGCATCTGATTAAAAGCCGGCTCCACCATTTCGATTGGATCTTCAATAGTACAGACATTCACTTCCGATGTTGCCAATTGCTTCAAACTTGAATACAAGGTGGTGGTTTTACCGGACCCGGTTGGTCCCGTGACCAACACGATCCCGTTGGGATTGGTCACCATTGATTGCCAGCGATCATAATCCTGATCGGTCAGACCCAGCTCCTCAAAGGTCTTGAGGAGGATATCCGGGTCGAAGATTCTCAGCACCATCTTCTCGCCGTGGGCAGTCGGCAGTGTTGACAGGCGCAATTCCACTTCATTGCCTTCAGGGGTTTTGGTTTTCAAGCGACCATCCTGAGGCCTTCGCTTTTCGGCCACGTCCATCCTGCCGAGCGTCTTGAGGCGACTGGTCACCGCGGTCATAACGGGCGGCGGCAATTCATAGACAAGGTGCAACACGCCGTCGATTCGGAACCGTATTTTTCCCTTGGTTCGTCTTGGTTCCAGATGAATATCGCTCGCTCTCTGATCGAAGGCGTATTGCAATATCCAATCGACAATATTGACAATATGGGCATCGTTGGCCTCCATGGTTTGAAGTTGACCCAACTCCAGCATTTGCTCCAGATTGGTCAACGAGCTTGTGTCCAGACCCTGGGCACTTGCCTTGCTCACCGAGCGCGCCATCGTATATAACTCGACGGTGTAGCGGCGGATATCATAAGGGTTGGCTATAACCCGGGAGATCTGTTTGCCGGGCTGAGACTGGGCAATGGTATTCTCCCAACCATGTACCCAGGGCTGGCACGTGGCGATGATCACTTCATCGTCACGGACCTCGAGAGCCATGATGCCGTGCCGCTGGGCAAATTCGTAGGACATGACCCTGGTGACAGCCTGGGCATCGATCTTGAGAGGATCAATGCGCTTATAGGGTTCCTGTGACTTTTCACACAACCAAAGCGTCAAAGTCTCGAGATCCAGGTCCCGGGCAGGATTCTTTTGATCCGTCGGCGACTCGTCCGCAACAATTTCCAGCGGATGCCAGTTGATTTGCTCCTTGGTACGAGTCTTGATCGTCAAGTGGTCGGCGTCTTCCTGCGACAGACGTCCGTCGGCGACCAGATCATTGATGACCGTGCGCAGATTGAGCGTGATATCAGGTTTGTTTAGCTGGCGTTCCTGTAGACTCAAAACAGCCCCTCAAATGGATTGTACAGAGACCATGCGACTGCGCCCAGCTTACACCTTTTTGTCCCGTTTTGCCTTGCGATTTACTCGGGCAATGTTGGTAAACTGACACACGTTTTGGAGAACGACACATGACGACCGCACCCCCTGTGAAGGAGATGGTGGAAAAACTGGTTTCCATCCCCTCCATCAGTAGTACTCTGGACCAATTCGACCAGAGTAACCTCGACGTGGTTCATACCCTGGCGAGTTGGCTCGAACCCCTGGGTTTCAATATCGCCATTAAACCGATTCCAGGTCGGCCTAACAAGGCCAATCTGATCGCCACCCGAGGGGAGGGTAGCGGTGCCCTGGTCCTGTCTGGGCATACGGATACGGTACCTTTTGACGGGCATCTGTGGCAAAGCGACCCTTTCCGTCTCACTGAGCAGGGCGACCGCTGGTATGGACTCGGCAGCTGTGACATGAAAAGCTTTTTTGCACTGGCAATCGCCGCCGTCGAGCCCTTCGGAGCAACGCAGTTCGAACACCCGCTGATCCTCCTGGCGACTGCCGACGAGGAATCCTCTATGAGTGGAGCCCGTGCACTTACCGCCGCGGAACTGTGTGATGCCCGGTTCGCTCTCATTGGTGAGCCGACCGGACTCAAACCGGTTACCAGGCACAAAGGTATCATGATGCTGGGCGTAACGGTTGAAGGACACTCCGGGCACTCCTCGAATCCCGCCCTGGGCAAGAATGCACTGGATGGTATCGGCACTATCATCCAGGAACTGGGCAATTTCCGGGAACAGCTCAAACAAAAATATTGCCAGCCGGCATTCGAGGTGGCCTGGCCCACGCTCAACCTGGGCTGTATTCAAGGTGGCGACAACCCCAACCGTATCTGCGATCACGTAAAACTGGAATTCGACGTCCGCGTGTTACCCGGTATGGAAAATGATCACATTCGCGATGAGATTGCCAAATTTCTGATCCCGAAACTGGAAGCACAGGGGATGCAGTGCCGGGTAGAACTGCTACATCCATCGGTACCACCCTTCGAATCCGTCGGCGAGGACCTTCTGGCAACAACCCGGGAACTAACCGGCCATGATGAGTGCGCGGTCGCGTTTGCCACCGAAGCACCGTTTCTCGCCGACCTCGGCATGCAAACTGTTGTACTTGGGCCCGGTTCCATTAATCAAGCGCATCAGCCCAACGAATACATCGAATTGAACCAGGTCAGCGCAACAATTGATATAATCCGCGGCTTGATCAAAAAATACTGTTTGCCAAGCGCATGAACGACAATCGTCAGCACGTAAAATGGTTCAGGGATTCATCCCCGTACATCAACGCCCACAGGCACCGCACGTTTGTGTTGTATCTTGGCGGGGAAGCACTGCTGCACGCCAATTTCGAAAACATTATCAGCGATCTTGTGTTACTCAACAGTCTTGGCGTGCGACTGGTGGTGGTCCATGGCGCGACCCCGCAAATCGATGACCACTTGTCGGCTTGCAAAATCGCCTGCGATCACGCATTCGACAATCGCATAACAACACCGGAAGTCCTTGGCAAAGTCCGTGAGGTCGTCGGATTAATTCAGAGTGACATACAATCCCGGTTGTCCATGGGTCTTGTCCACTCTCCCATGTATCGCGCCGACATAGTTGTTACCTCAGGCAATTACGTCAAAGCCAAACCGTTGGGTATACGTGAAGGGATAGATTTCCACAACACGGGAGAGGTTCGTCGAATCAATTCGGAGACGATCAATCGACATCTCGCACAGGATGATATTGTCCTGATTTCTCCGCTGGGTTATTCACCTTCGGGAGAAATATTCAACCTGGACGGCGTCAACCTTGCCAGAGAGGTTGCGACTTCGTTGTTGGCCGATAAACTGATTGTGTTTACCCCTTATGAAGGCGTCATGGACAAGGCTGGACAAGTGATCAGCGAGCTGGAAGCCGCGGCCATCGACAATGACCTGTTGGAAAGTACGGAAGACGCACTGCATAAGACACTAAAGGCCGCACGACAAGCCTGCCTGACCGGAGTTAATCGATGCCATCTCATCAGCTACGCGGAAGACGGCGCCCTGCTGGAGGAACTCTTCACCCGGGACGGATCCGGAACGCAGGTTGCGCGCGTCAGCTATGAACAGATTCGCGCCGGCACGCCCGAGGATGTTCGAGGTATTATTGAATTGATCGAACCCCTGGAGCAGCAGGGTATTTTGGTCAAGCGATCCCGGGAGCTGCTGGAATCGGAAGTGGAACATTTTACGGTGATCGAAAGAGACGGCATGATCGTCAGTTGTGCTGCACTTTATCCTTTCGATAACAAAGGGGAGCTGGCGTGTCTGGCAACTCATGAAGATTATCGTAACAATGATCGCGGAGAACTCTTGTTAAACGCTATCGAGTCCAGAGCGAGAGCACTCAATCTGGATGGGATATTTGTCCTCACCACGCAAGCGGCACACTGGTTCACTGAACGTGGTTTCGAGCCTGGCGACCTGAGTCGGCTACCGGCGGGACGCAAGTCGCTTTACAACTATCAACGAAATTCGAAAGTATTCGAAAAATCGCTTTAACTCCAAATGCCTGGCTACCAGTTGCGAGCCATAATAGGGCGCCTCAGCGATGCCCAGACCTGGCGGATTGCCACTAAAAGGTTAGCCGTAGCGCCTCGGGGATGTCCTGGATTAGCATAAAAGCGAAGCG
>JBBDSF010000155.1:0-4291 GCA_040905125.1 Pseudomonadales bacterium
GTATATGCGCGAAATGGGTACCGTGGAACTGCTGACCCGTGAAGGCGAGATTGCCATTGCCAAGCGCATTGAAGAAGGCCTCCGGGAACTGATGGCCGCCATGGCCTATTTCCCCGGCACTGTTGATTATGTGCTGGGCGAATACAGGCTGGTGGAAAATGAGGAAAAACGCCTGGGTGATGTGATCACCGGTTATCTGGACACTGTCGAACCCGAAGCCGTGGTTGCCGACGATGCTGCCGATGTCAGCGCTGACAGTTCCTCAGACTCTTCTGACGACAGCAATGATAACGATGACGATGATGACTCCGATTCCAGCAGTGATGACGATGAAGCCAGCACTGGTCCTGATCCGGAAGAAGCCAGGATCCGCTTCGCTGAACTGGGCAAAGCCTTCAAGGCTGCCGAGCGCGCCCTCAAGAAGCATGGCCGCGATCACGACAAGAGCCTGGGCGAACTGGAAAAGCTGGGTGAAATATTCAAATTCTTCAAACTGGCGCCACGCCAGTTCGATCCGCTTTTAAGCCACATCCGCGCCATTTTGACCCGCATCCGCCGGCATGAGAAAAACATCATGACCCTGTGCGTGCGCAACGGCAAGATGCCACGCAGTGCCTTCATCAAGAGCTTCCCCGGCAATGAAGTGAACATGAAATGGCTGGACCAGTTTCTCAAAGGCAAGCCCTATTCCGAACAGCTGCAGAAAGTCAAAGTTGAAGTCCTGCGGGCCCAGAAGAAAATCGCTCTGGTGGAAGAGGAAACCGGCCTCTCAATTGTCGAGATCAAGGACATCAACCGCCGCATGTCCATCGGTGAGGCCAAGAGCCGCCGAGCCAAGAAAGACATGGTGGAAGCCAACCTGCGTCTGGTGATCTCCATCGCCAAGAAATACACCAACCGCGGCCTGCAGTTTCTGGATCTGATCCAGGAAGGCAACATCGGCCTGATGAAAGCCGTGGACAAGTTCGAATACCGCAGGGGTTACAAGTTCTCAACCTATGCCACCTGGTGGATTCGCCAGGCCATCACCCGCTCCATCGCGGACCAGGCGAGAACCATCCGCATCCCGGTACACATGATCGAGACCATCAACAAGCTCAACCGCATCTCACGCCAGATGCTGCACGAGAAAGGCCGCGAGCCCACTCCGGAAGAACTGGGTGAGCGCATGGACCTGAGCGAGGACAAGATCCGCAAGGTGCTGAAAATCGCCAAGGAGCCCATCTCCATGGAGACCCCCATCGGCGACGATGAGGATTCCCATCTGGGCGATTTCATCGAAGACGGCAACATCGATTCCCCGGTGGATTCCTCCCTGGACGAAGGTCTCAGGGAAGCCACCAAGGAAGTCCTCAACAGCCTGACGGCGCGGGAAGCGAAAGTACTGAGAATGCGCTTCGGCATCGACATGAACACCGACCATACCCTGGAAGAAGTGGGCAAGCAGTTCGATGTCACCCGGGAACGCATCCGCCAGATCGAAGCCAAGGCCCTGCGCAAACTCCGGCATCCCACCCGATCCGACCATCTGCGCAGCTTCCTGGATGAGAACTAGACGGGACTATTGGCAACAATTAATGGGCCTATAACTCAGTTGGTTAGAGTAGCGGACTCATAATCCGTTTGTCCCAGGTTCGAGTCCTGGTGGGCCCACCAATTTTTTCCTTATATTTCAATATATTAAGTAATTCAGGCCAGCTCAAAAGAGCTGGAAACTTACTTACACACCACTTACACACTTAAAAATAGGTTACACACTCAGGATTTTTCCATGTCTCAACAATTGAGTAGTGTGATATTAGATGAGTCAACACCCCTTAGAAAGTTTGAGTTTTTATGAGTCAATACGACCGGCCAAGATAATTGACGCTGAACCGGACAAGTTAATTGACGCTGGATAATTTCCGCAACTCCAGCAAAGCTCACAATCCAAAAAACAAGGATATATGTCAATTTGACGCAATATCCCGGACCAAAAAACCAGGATCAAAAAAATAAGGCAAAATCAGCAAGTTACACAGGAAACAAAATCAAACTGGATAAAAACATCAATTTGAAATAAAGTTTCACGTCAAATCGACATTTATTTAGCTGTTATGCGGCTCGATGGAGCAAAGTAGTGGCGGAGTAAGCGATAATTCTCCGGTTCAAAATGTATCAATTACTTGCTGACATTTTTATTTCCGAAATTTGGTAAAGAAAGGAGGAGCTGTTATGGACTGGGGAAGTTTCTTTCTTGGCTGGATGCTCGGCACTGGACTAGCCTGGTATTTTGGGCACAGAGTAATTATGAAAGCTAAAGCGCGAATTCCGCCAGAATATTGGCCTGATGATTTATTAGGTTAATCGTGAACCGTAAATTCTCACGCGGCGTATCGTTGTGGATTTTTTTTGGTCTTCAATAATCGCTGAACCTCAATGGCAAACAAGGCTATGATAAAGTCGCATAACAAGCGCAATCAACACGGTCCATCGGACCCGGACCTCGCTTCGCTCGGCCGTTGTTGCGAGCGTTGAGGCTGTAGAAAAACTCCAAAAACAAGGCGTTTATTGCTAAAATTGGCCATCGCATAAAGGATCCGACGCCATGCCCAACTTCAAGAAATACAGTTATAACCAAAGCGCCATGGTGGTCATCGATTTTGAGGAGCAATTACAGCCTGGCACCTTCGAGTTCACGTTGCACAAGCTGATCGATAAGCACATTGACCTCTCCGTTTTCCACGAAAAGTACCACAATGATGCGGGTGGCCGCAGCGCCTACGATCCCGCCATTCTTCTTAAAATCATTCTGTACGCCTATGCCAAGGGGATCACCTCCAGTCGCGAGATACAATGGCAGTGCGAACACAATATTGTTTTCAAGGCCCTGTCCTGTGATTCAGTCCCGCACTTTACCAGCATTGCCAGCTTTGTCAGCAGTTACCCTGACGCCATTGAATCTGTCTTTGAACAAGTACTCCTGGTCTGCGACCAGCAGGGATTGCTGGGCAATGAGCTCTTTGCCATCGATGGCTGCAAGATGTCCTCAAACGCTGCCAAGGAACACTCGGGCACGCTGGATGAGTTGAGCCAGAAACGGGACAAGATCAACCGCAAGATCCGCTATTGTATGAAAGAGCACAAGAAGCTGGATGGACGAAGGCCCCATGAACGCGACCGTAAGCAACAACTAGCCAAGGCCTCTGATACCTTGAGAAAAGAATTTGATCGGATTGATCAGTTTCTAAAGACAGCAGCCCCAAGGATGGGGCAGGGTAAAAGGCCAAAAGAAGTCAAAAGCAACATTACCGACAATGAGTCGGCCAAAATGACCACCAGCAAAGGCACTATCCAAGGCTATAACGGCGTGGCAGCCGTGGACAAGAAGCATCAGATCATCATTGAAGCGCAGGCCTTTGGCGAAGGCCAGGAACATCATACCCTGGCGCCTATATTGGCAGGCATCCGTGAGCGCTATCAACGCACCGGCATCAGTGAAGACATCTACCAGGAAGGCACGCTGGTCACGGCCGATACCGGTTTTTCCAATGACGCCAACAACCAGTCGTTGAAAGATCAGAAGATCAATGCCTATATACCCGACAACCGATTTCGTTCCCGGGACAAGGCGTTTGCAAAGCAAAAGGATAAATACGGTAAGAGACACAGAGACAGAATAAAGGGCGTCAAGTCAGTGATTCCTGCGAGCGAGTTTAGTTTTGATCCAAAGCGAAGGACCTGCCATTGTCCCCAGGGCAATGAGATGTGGCTAAGCCATGAGTCTATTAAACCGAATGGAAAAGGAACGTTGTACTTCCAGGGCAAGCTTACCGATTGTCGGCGCTGCCCGGTTAAAGAGCAGTGCATGCGTAATCCAGGTTCGGCAGATACGCGCAAGGGTGCTGGCCGCCAGGTATCATTCACCTGTAGCAAGGGCAAGACCGCGACTGACTGGATGAAACGTCGAGTCGATAGCCGCTATGGAAAGGTCGTGTATGGGCACCGCATGTCGACGGTAGAACCGGTATTTGGCAACATCGGGACGAATAAAAGTCTTAATCGTTTTTCCTTGCGCGGAAAGCGCAAGGTACAGGGGCAATGGCAGCTATATTGCTTGATACACAACATAGAGAAGTTAATGAATTACGGGGCGGTGGCCTGATCCACAGCGTCATCCACATGCAGGTGAGCTCTATCATCGAAAATGGGTGATCCTGTGGAAGGATTCTGATTAGATGATGGCTGGACAACAAATTAATAAAGGCTGAAGGGGGCGATTTTGTTAAATTGTTTTTCTACAGCCTCGTTA
>JBBDSF010000156.1:0-4244 GCA_040905125.1 Pseudomonadales bacterium
CTGGCCGGCCGCATAGCCACGCCGCGTTATGGCAGCATTTACTGGACGCCCGGTAATTCGAATTCCGGTGTGCCAAACTTCTCCGAGTCGAACCTGTTCGGCTTTGGTGTCGACGCCGATGGCGACGGTCAGACGGATGTGAATTTCCGCAACCACGACCTCAATGGACGTACCCAGGAGGCGCACCTGTTCCCCGATGTCCAGCGCACCAGTGTCATGGCCTACGGGGAGTACACGCTGTCCGGTGAAATGAACCTAACGCCGTTTTTCGAGGCTCAGTACAACAAGCGCGAATTTTTCTCGGATGCAGGCACTTTTCAGCTGTTCCCGATCGTTGGCGCAAACAATCCGTACAATCCTTGCAATCCGAACGGCCTTGGCGGAGTTGACTGCGGTCTTGCTTATGATTCGTTGATGAACAATCCCAATTTCGTCAATCAGGTGCTGAATGCATTCGGTTGTGATCCAAGTTCGGGCGGTAGCTGCGACCAGACCGGCGGTGCGATTGGCGCCGCGGCAGTTCAGCCGATCGCTGCAGTTGATGGTGACCGGACCAATACCGAAGCGGAAGTCGAGCAAACTCGCGTTGTCGTTGGGCTGCGTGGCGATATTCCGGCCATCAATTTCGGCAGTTTCAGCAACTGGACTTTTGAAGTCGCGGGTTCGTATACCGAATCCAGCGGTCTTGCCAGCCGCAAGGGTGTACGTGCTGACATGCTGAACGGGTCTACGTCGACATCAGCGCTCGTTAATGGCGAAGTGGTCTGTGGCGACGATGCTGACGGCGACGGTAACCCGGACGGCGTTTTTTCTGATCCGACGCGTACTATTCCGGTTGGCACACCGTGCGTCCCGGTCAACATGTTTGCTGCATCGCTTTACGAAGGTGTGGTCGGGGATTTTGCAACCCAGGCGGAGCGCGATTTTGTCTTCGACAGCCGCGACTTCGACACGACATACAAGCAGACGATTATCTCGGGATACATCACCGGTGAAGCCTTCGACATGCCTGCCGGCCCGGTCAGCGTCGGTTTCGGATTCGAAAACCGTGACGACGAAATTCAGTCAATTCCCGATGAAATAGCGCGCGACGGCCTGTTCTTCGGCTTTTTCTCCGACGGCGGCGCCACCGGCGAGAAGTACACCAGGGAATTTTTCGGTGAGACCGAGTTGCCGTTGCTGGCAAATCTGCCGTTGGCCACGGAACTTAACCTGAACCTGTCCGGCCGCTACACGGACGATGAGTTTTACGGTTCGGCAACAACGTATTCGGCAAAGCTCGGCTGGCGTCCGGTGGACTCGTTGTTGCTGCGTGCTACACAGGGTACGTCGTATCGTGCACCGAACTTGCGTGAAAATTTCCTGCAGAACCAGTCGGGCTTCGGCAATATTTTCGATCCTTGCGGCATACCGGACTCTGCACTTGATCCGTTGAGTGGCGGTTACAACCCGGCGCTCGATTCGCGTGAGGCAGAGGTACTTGCCAACTGCGTTGCCCAAGGCGTCGATCCCACGACGCTCGATTTTGGCGGATTCAATACGTACAGCGTCGAAATTGCTTCCGGCGGCGCGCTGGACCTGGACGAAGAGACGTCAGATTCAACGTCACTCGGTTTTGCGTTCCAGCAGCCCTGGTTTGATGCGTTTGATATGAATATCAGTGCCACGTGGTACAAAATACGAATTGAAAACGCAATCGTTGAGCCATCCGGCAGTTTTATCGTGTTTGATTGTTACAATGATCCCCAGCTCGACAGTTCGTTCTGTTCGCGAATTACCCGCGATTCGGACGGCCGTCTGGATCTGATCGATGCGGGCTTTATCAATCGCGATAACGAAACTGTAGAGGGCGTAGATGTCAACATAGCGTTTGACAAAAATGTCACGGTTTTCGACCGACCATTCGATCTCGGCGTGGATGTTGCCCTCAATCGTTCGCTGGAGCTGTCGGAGACGTTCCTGAATGATGTCGGCGAGCCTGATTTCGATGATGACCAAGGCGAGTTCGGTGTTCCCGACTGGCGTGGCCGCATTGCCCTTCGTGCTGACTGGGATAAGTGGCGTCTGACCTGGTCGACCAACTATCTCGGCTCGGTCAAGCAGGATCCGGATGGCCTCGACCCGTTCGAAGATGCAATCACCGGTTTCTCCGATACCTGTCTCGGCCCACCGTCGGATGTGCTGTGCCGCGATGTTGGCTTTGCGGGAAATTACTTCCTGCACTCGGCCTCGCTGTTTTATTACGGTGATGTCTGGACGTTCGGAGGCGGTGTGCGAAATGTATTCGACGAAGAGCCGCCGTTTGTTGATGGGACGGAGATTCTCTCAACCAACAATGCGCCACTCGGCTTCGGCTACGATCTCAATGGCCGCACATACTTCGTCAATATCCGGGCAACATTTGATGCCGGGCTCTGATCACGCGAAATTTTAATAGACAGGATGAGTAGTCAGGGCCCGCGGCATTGGACGCGGGCCCTTTTTTTTAGCATTTTGAAACGGTTAATCAGTTAATGAGGGCGTCACAATGAAGCTGGTGCAGGTGGTTTTCTTCTCGCTTTTGATTCTCACCGGGTGGCCGGCCATTTCGGCAACTGACGAGCCAGTAAAACCCTATCCCCTGGAGTATTTTGCGCTGCGTGATGTAATTAGCAATGTGCTTATCTCACCGGACGGCGAGCGCCTTGCGCTGATGACGATACCGACACGCGATGGCAATCCAATTATTGAAGTCTACGACGCATCGAATTTGGAGGCCGAACCATTCCGGTTGAACGCTGACCCAATGGAAATAACTGGTTTTTACTGGGTGAGTAATACGAATATCGTTTTCACGTTACGCCAGAAAGTTCGTGATCGCATAAAGGGTTTTAATCAAGGCGTTTACGATACACGTCTCGCGTTATTGGATGTCGAATCAGAGGAAATCGAAACCTTTGACGAGCTGAACGCCACTATCTCGCATTTGCTGCCCAACGAGCCTGACAAGATCATCCTGTCATTTAATCCAGGCAGTGAAGTGAGTTCCAAGATTGCCGAAGCATTCAGGCCTCGCGCCTACTATGAGTTCGACCTCAAGCGAGGCAGCAAGAAACTGCTTATCCGCGGTAAGGTGGATGTGGCGCAGATTGAGTTCGACGGTCAAGGCAATCCGTGGGTTGCGCGAGGCTTCGATCCCGGTAAGGGAGAGTTCATCTGGTATTACCGTCCGCCGGGTGGATCGGGATGGACGGAAATTCACCGCATGGATGAAAACAGTTTCGAACAGTTCAGCATTGTCGGGCTTGATGATGCGAAAGCCGGCAACATATTGGTAATTGCGAATAACGGAAACGATAAAGCCGGCTTATGGTCGTTCAATACGTCGACTAAAGAATTAGAGGAGCTGATTTACCGCCGGTCCGATGTCGATGTTGCCGGAATTCGTATGCACAGTAATGACTGGACCGATCCGGACAAGGTCGCGGGTGTCGCCTACCAGAAAGGTGCGACGCATATCGAATACTTCGACGAAATCGAAGCGGCAACGTACCAGCAGCTGGAAGGGCTCGTCCCGTATGCACATGGCGTGCGTATTACCAGCCGCTCGCGGAACGGCCAGACGCTGACGGTTTATAACTCGGGCCCACGCGACCCCGGAACCTATTACCTGATAAAAGACGGCGAGTTTCTGAAAATTGGCAGCAAGCGGCCCCTTATTGACGGCGAAAATCTGGCTGACGTCCGTTATATAACCTACAAGGCGCGTGACGGCATTAATATTCCCGCGTTTATTACAGTTCCGCACGGCGAACCGCCGTTCCCGACCGTCGTAATGCCCCACGGTGGACCGTTTGTCAGTGAGACAGTGGGCTATGACGAATGGGGCCAGGTGCTGGCCAACAACGGTTACCTGGTCCTGCAGCCGCAGTACCGTGGTTCGACCGGCTACGGCATGGACTTCTACACGATGGCGTTCCGCGAAAGCGGGCAGGGCGGCTACAAAATGCAGGATGACAAGGATGATGGTGTCCTTTACCTGATCGAGGAAGGGCTCGCGGACAAGGATCGGGTCGCCATGTATGGCTGGTCTTACGGCGGATACGCGGCACTAGTGGCGGCTTCACGCACACCGCAACTGTACCAGTGCGTAATTGCCGGAGCCGCGGTGTCCGATCCGCTGATGCAGGTCAATTACTACCGTGATCAGTTACGCGGCGCCTCGCGCGACGAACAGCTCAACATGTGGGATGACAGTATTTCTC
>JBBDSF010000157.1:0-24866 GCA_040905125.1 Pseudomonadales bacterium
GTGGAGCTGGCAAAAATAAAAACAAGTTCGCCTGCCACCCGTCCTCCATCAGAACTTCGTGTTCATGAAGAATGTGTGCTAGGGCCCGCCGCCAGAACTGGCACCACTGTTTCCGCTTTGAACCTGGGCCTGTAGTTCTCTGAGGCGCTGGTTGACCTGCTGCCGATACCTGTCGATGGCTTCGATGGCTTCCTCATTTCGCTTGACCTGTTGATTCAACGAATTGACAGATCGATTATGGCTTTCCACTTGCACAGCCTGATCTTCAACCTGACCTTGCAACATAGAGATCCGCGTACTCATTTCCTCATTACTGTCCAGCAGATCGTCACGCACTGTGGTCATTTCGTTCGCAAGCTCGTTGAATCGCGACACTATTTTTGAAATATTACCTTGCAGGTCGTTAACGCGACCAGACACGTTCGACTGTGTACTCTTCAGGTTGGCAACAGCTTCCTCGTTATCCCTGATCCACTGTTTGTTTCGCTTATTGGAAACATCCCACAGCTTACGGATTTCGTTTTCGTTCGTGTCCAGTCTGCCCTGAACTGTGCTTAACGTCTTGGAAACATCCGTGCCGGTCGCCTGTAAACGCTCTTCCAGCATGCGGACATTTTCCTGACCCTTGGTGAGCAGCACATTCGACTCTTCCAGCCGCTGTTGAACCTGATACAACGCGTAACCGCCCACCGCCATCATGATAGCCATAACCACGATCACGAATACCAGCAATCCATTAAAATTTACCTGCTTGGGAGCTTCGCCCCGGCTGCTTCGCCGATATGAGGCAACCTCGTCCCGGGCAGGTGTTATCGAGGGAATTGAGTCGTTATCCTTGGAGTTACTCATTCACGCTTTCCAACCGAACAAAGAGGGCTCCCAAACAGAAGAGCCCTCTTTCGGTAATACATTTCTAATAATACGTCCCGGTACTGTCCCGGTAGGTACTATCCCGGCAGGTACCGTCCAGGAACAATCCTAGAATATTACCATCAGGCCATACAGTACAATGGTCAAGACCACACCACTGGTGATCACGCCACTGACACTGGTCATCGGACCCTGCTTGCCGAATATGGCGTTTGCTTGCAGGACAAGGATAATCAGCATCACAACAATAAGAGACAACCAGTTCGTGTTCCCCAGCATCCCTGTCGTCATGTGAGCGGACGAACCCATAAAGAAAAGCATGGGCAATGAGAACAGGGTATTGGTTCTCGAGGCAAGGGCTGCCTTCGGTGCAGCGGAGGCAGCCTCGGGCAACGCTTCACCGCCCTGAGCCACCTGTGTCGTCGATGCAATGACAATCTTCTGATTTGGCCAGATAATCAACCAGACGTTGAGGAACATGAGCGTCCCAAGGGTCGCACCAACCGTAATGTCATACGAAATGGATGCGTGCTTAAAAGCAAGCAAGCCCACTCCGGTCAGGAACGTAAACATCGCCCCCCAACGGAACCACCAAAGCGCACGAGGCACCAATTTTTGCACCGCGGCAACGCGTGCGGAATCTTCGGTTTCCTTGAAGTACTCGGTTTGAACAAAGTTGAAATAATAAAGTAAGCCAATCCAGGTGACACCGGCCAGAAAGTGGCCCCACCTGAACAGGTAATCAAGACCGCTCGATGAAAATAATGCTATGTCCATGTGTACTCCCTCTATTTACCAGGTTATTAATGTGGATCCAGGGTTAACCGCTATGTTGTTATGGGATTACGATGGTCCAACATATATGACCATGATAACATTGAAATTTTTGAAAAACTATCACTGATCGGCTCCAACAATTTACTTATGTCATGAGATCGCTCTTATCGTTAGCAGAAATAAAAAGCCCCGCATGTGCGGGGCTCTTGTAACGACAGGGGTGCAGTCGGGAGATTTACATCATCCCTTCCATACCACCCATGCCGCCCATTCCGCCCATATCCGGCATACCACCGCCGTTGGACTTGTCTTCCTTGATGTCTGCGATCATGCACTCGGTGGTGATCATCAGGCCTGCGACAGAACCGGCGGCCTGAAGCGCCGCACGAGTGACCTTGGCCGGATCGGGAATACCCAGCTTGATCAAGTCACCGAACTCACCGGTCGACGCGTCATAGCCTTCATTGGCTTTCATCGCTTTGACCTTGTTGACAACCACTGAGGCTTCTTCACCAGAGTTGGTCACGATCTGACGCAGAGGTGTTTCCATCGCTCTGATAGTAAGAGCAATACCCACGTTCTGGTCTTCGTTGTCACCTTTCAAGCCCTCGATCGCCTGCAGGGCACGAATCAATGCCACACCACCGCCGGCCACAATGCCTTCTTCAACCGCAGCCCGGGTAGAATGCAGGGCGTCTTCGACCCGTGCTTTCTTCTCCTTCATTTCGGTTTCAGTGGCAGCGCCTACCTTGATGACGGCAACACCGCCGGCCAGTTTCGCGACGCGTTCCTGAAGCTTCTCACGGTCATAGTCCGAGGAGGTTTCTTCAATCTGCGTACGAACCTGATTGACCCTGGCCTCGATGTCGTCGGTCTTGCCCGCACCGTCGACAATCGTGGTGTTTTCCTTGGTCAAGGTCACTCGTTTGGACTGACCCAGGTCATCCAGGGTCGCGCTTTCGAGGGACAGGCCAACTTCTTCGGAAATGACCGTACCGCCGGTCAGAATAGCGATGTCCTGGAGCATTTCCTTGCGACGATCACCGAAGCCCGGCGCCTTGGCAGCCGCGACCTTGACGATACCTCGCATATTGTTAACCACCAACGTTGCCAGTGCTTCGCCTTCTATATCTTCCGCGATAACCATCAGGGGCTTACCGGCCTTCGCAACGGATTCCAGAATGGGCAACATCTCCCGGATATTGGAGATCTTCTTGTCGAACAGAAGAATGTAAGGCTCTTCCAGTTCGGCGGCCATATTATCCTGATTGTTGATAAAGTAGGGAGAAAGATAACCGCGGTCGAACTGCATACCTTCGACGACGTCGAGCTCATTTTCCAGACCGCTGCCCTCTTCCACCGTGATCACGCCTTCCTTGCCCACCTTGTCCATGGCTTCGGCGATGATGTCACCGATTTGCGTATCCGCATTGGCAGAAACGGCGCCGACCTGCGCAATGGACTTGTTATCGGAACACGGCACGGCCAGTTTGGCGATTTCTTCAACCGCAGCTTTCACGGCTTTGTCGATGCCCCGCTTCAAGTCCATGGGGTTCATACCGGCGGCCACGGCCTTCAGGCCTTCGTTGAGGATGCTTTGGGCCAGAACCGTCGCCGTCGTGGTGCCGTCACCGGCCACGTCGGAAGTCTGGGATGCCACTTCTTTCACCATCTGGGCACCCATATTCTCGAACTTGTCCTCAAGCTCAATTTCCTTGGCCACGGACACGCCGTCCTTGGTCACGGTAGGCGAACCAAACGACTTGTCCAGAACCACGTTTCGGCCCTTGGGACCCAGTGTTACTTTCACTGCTTCCGCCAGCACATTCACACCGGCCAGCATGCGTTGACGCGCTGTATCACCGAATTTAACTTCTTTAGCTGTCATAATTACTAATCCTTAATCTTCTAACTGTGTCTCGTCACTTGATTACGTAACGCCTGCTCTATTCAATTACACCGAACACTTCAGTTTCAGTCATGATGAGAAGCTCTTCCCCATCAATCTTCGCGGTGCTGCCGGCATATGGGCCAAAAAGAACCTTGTCGCCGACTTTCAGGTCCATGGGCACCTTGGTACCGTCTTCGGTCTTCTTGCCTGGACCCACGGCGATCACCTCACCCTGAGATGGTTTCTCGGCAGCCGAATCCGGAATAACGATTCCGCCGGCTGTCTTTTGTTCTTCCTCTGTGCGGCGAACTACCACACGATCATGCAATGGACGGATACTCATTCTTTTCTCCCATTTCTCATCAGCGGAATAATCCACATCCCGCCTTTGGCTTTTACAATGAAACCATGCCAGGATCCCTACCTGCACTATTACCTAACGGCCGGCAGCAAAACTGGCACTCTCTCTTGAAGAGTGCTAATGATATATACAGCGCAGCGAGAGTCAATAGCTGACTCAAAAATAACGCTTTATCAGGGTGATAACGCGCCAGGGCCAGATCAACTTACCGGAATACCGGTGGAAACTGTAGCCAGTTACGAGTTGCGAGTCGCCACTTTTTGTAGCACAAAGACCAGAAAGATCGCGGGGAGGCCAATACCGGCAGCGAAGATGAAGAAGGTGAAATAGCCGTGGCCTTCGACGATGATGCCTGAAAAACCGCTGATAAATTTGCCCGGCAGGGTCATCAGAGAACTGAACAAGGCATATTGCGTCGCGGTATAAGCGCGGTTTGTGAGACTCGACAGGTAGGCCACGAAAGCCGTCGCGGCAAACCCGCCACTGATATTGTCAGCACTGATGACCACGGCCAGCCACTTGAGCTCGGGCTCCAGCAGGGACAACACGGCAAATAGCAGGTTGGTCGAAGCGACTGCCACGGCACCGACCAGCAGTGGCCGAAAGTGACCCCATTTGACGACCAGGATGCCGCAGATCGCCGAGCCCGCAATCGTCATAAAGAAGCCGAACAGCTTGGCCACACTGGCAATCTCGGCTTTTGTATAGCCCATATCCAGATAAAAAGGATTGGCCATGATGCCCATGGCAATGTCACTCAACCTGAACACGGCAATAAACACCAGCATGATCAAGGCAAACTTGCCATTCCTTTCGAAGAATTCGACGAACGGACAAATAACGGCACCAATGAACCAGGCCTGAAGATTGCGAACGGCACCGGGTCGATGCTCGCTTCTCAACAGAAAAGCCAGGACCCGCTCCTCAGTGTCGGAGACCTGGCGAATTGCACTGTCCCGGTCCAGTTCGCTAATCACGAGGACGGTCACCATTCCCACCGTCATCAGCATAGCCATGACCTGGTATGCAACCATCCAGCTAAAGAAATCGGCAAGATAGAGTGCGCCCGCCCCTGCTACCAGCAGGGCCACGCGATAACCGAATATATAGGAAGCAGCCATGGCACCCTGAAATTCATCCTCCATGGCCTCGATACGCCAGGCATCGATAGCAATATCCTGGGTCGCCGATGAAAAGGCAACCAACAAAGCCAGTGCCGCCAGAATGCCGAGCTCCGCGGGTCCAGTGATCGCCATTCCCAGCAAACCAGCTGCTATGCCGGTCTGGCCGGCCAGAATCCATCCACGTCGCTGGCCCATGACGCGCGTCAATAACGGGATCGGCGTACGATCCACGACCGGCGCCCACAAGACTTTTACCGAGTAGGTGATACCGACCCAGGCGAAAAAGCCGATGGCACTCAGACTGATGGCCTCATCTCTCAGCCAGGCCGTTAACGTCGTAAAAACCAGCAAGTAGGGCAAGCCGGCCGAAAAGCCCAGAAATGCCATGGCGACGACACGCGACCGGGTATAAATCATCACGGCTTCGCGCCAGCTGAATTCCGGGGAAGGCTCCGTCATGGATGGAGAATTCTAGTCGCGGAAATTATCGAACTGAAGCGGCAAGTCGATCTCGCTGGCTTTCAACATGGCGATCACGGCCTGCAGGTCGTCACGCTTCTTGCCGCTCACCCTGACTTTATCCCCCTGAATGGCTGCCTGGACCTTCATCTTCTTGTCCTTGATCATCTTGACGATCTTCCTGGCCAGCTCCGTATCGATTCCCTGTCTTAGAATCACTTTCTGATGCAGCCGCTTTCCACCGGGTTCCGGCTCCTTGACATCCAGGGATCCAAGCTCGACGCCTCGTTTTGCCAGCTTTGCCTTGAGAATATCCAGCATTTGTTCAAGTTGAATATCGGCTTCCGCAGTCAATTTGACCTCATTGCCGTCCCGTTCGAGTTTCGCATCGACACTCTTGAAATCATATCGGGTCCCGATTTCACGATTCGCCTGGTCAACCGCATTATTCACCTCTTGAAGATCTACCTCGGACACTACATCAAAAGAGGGCATCTTTTATCCACTCCCACAGCATGTTATTCAGGTTCACATTCATTACAATGCATCGAAAGGTTACCATACCAAATTTATCCACGAAGCGTAGGTTACATAAACCGGGTCCATGGACGATTTATCCCCTGATGTCAGCAAAGTCGTCGTCGTACTGAGCGACGACACACCCGCGCATTTTTACGACGATGCACTGGCCGCCTTTCCCGATCGGATCACATTGACCGGGGCGGTAGAAGGTCTGCAATACCTGGAAAGAAACCCGGCAAGCGTTCTGGTCGTTGAGTACGATCTCTCCGAACTCAATGGCGCCGAGGTGGCCGAAACGATCCGGGATATCGATGCAGATCGTGGTCACTTTACCTATGTTATCGTGACACTCGACGAAGCAAAGGCGCCAGACTGCAACGAAGACGGCGAGTCTCCAATAGATAAATGTATCCACCGGCATGATACGAACCTGATCCACGCCTTTACCTTGGCGGGTACCCGTCTGTCATCCCGGATTAATCAATTACTAGCGGAAAACGGCCGGCTACAACAACATTGTGGATACCTTGAGCAGGGTCAACTGCTCGATCCTGTAACGGGAATGGGCAACCGGCGATTCGCTGAGCAGACACTGGCAAGAGCCATTCGTCAAGTGGAGTCGAGAGGTGGCGCCGTGTGCTTTCTCTCCATCTGTGTCGAAAATTATACTGACGTGGTAAACAGATACGATGAGCGGATAGGCTCGGAGCTGATGGCCGCGGTTGCGGATCGCATCAACCATCTTGTCAGGCCTCTGGATACTGCCGCCAACTTTGACCCGGGCGAGTTTGCCTTGATTCTCGTTCAACCTACGATAGACCAGTGTACCGCAGCGTGTTACCAACGAATCTTCGACGGCATTCGTTTAAAGAGCTACAAAACACCGGCCGGATTCCTCGATGTAAAAATTGCCATGAGTGTTTGCGCTGCAACTGCTGAATCCGGCGCGCCCGACCCTGACATGATGATACGAACAACCCGCGATCATCTGGAAGAATCATCGAGACGAGAGAGAATTGTAGTGACACATCTGACATCCGGGCTATAGCGATAAGATTATGGGAAAGCGACTCAGCAAAATTTACACAAAGACTGGTGATAGCGGCGAAACCGGACTCGGCGACGGCAGCCGCATATCCAAGAACATGCCACGGGTGGAGGCAATGGGAAGCGTCGATGAACTCAACAGCCTTCTCGGCGTTCTGGTCGAGGAAATTAGATCAGAAGATAATACCGCATTGATACCCATCAGCGAGTTTCTTCGCCAATGCCAACATCGCATTTTCGATCTCGGTGGCGAACTCTCAATTCCTGGCTATGCAATTATTCACGATCATCATGTGGAACGTATCGAAGAAGCGCTGGATAGTATCAATGAGAATCTTGCCCCCCTTGAAAACTTCATATTACCCGGCGGCTCTCGCTCGATAGCCACCTGTCATTGGGCGAGAAGCGTGTGCAGACGGGCGGAACGGGACGTGGTTTCCCTCGGTGAAACCGATGAGATCAACGAGGCCGGACTTAAGTTCCTGAACCGGCTATCAGACTACCTGTTTGTCGCGGCGCGCCAAATTGCAAAAGTACAGGGCATCCCGGAAGTACTGTGGGAAAAAGACGGGTAAGCGATCAAATTATCACATCAGGACATTGGTCACATCAGTCAAGGCGTCAGCAAGCCAGCTTGTAAATCGAGCTGCCTCGGCACCATCGATTGCCCGATGATCGTAAGACAGCGACAGCGGCAACATTGTTCGAGGCACGAAATTGTTGCCATCAAACACAGGGGCTACCCTGGAGCGAGACACACCCAGGATCGCAACCTCCGGTGCATTGACGATAGGCGTAAACGCCGTACCGCCGATACCACCCAGGCTGGAAATCGTGAAGCCCGCACCTTGCATGGCATCAAGAGGCAGCTTCTTGTCCCGCGCCTTCGCCGCAAGGTCAGCACTTTCCTGCGCCAATTCGACAACGCCTTTTTTATCTGCATCCTTGATGACCGGTACCACCAATCCGTCCGGCGTATCAACGGCGATACCGATGTTGTAATAGCGCTTAATGATCAGATGCTCGAGATTCTCATCCAGAGAGGCATTGAAGCTCGGATACTCAACTAATGCGTTAGCACAAATTTTAATCAGAAACGCCAGCGGCGTAACCTTGACGCCATCCGCTTTATGTTCATCGTTCCAGTTTCTTCGAAAAGTTTCCAGGTCGGTAATGTCCGCCTCGTCAAACTGGGTAACATGAGGTACGTTAAGCCAGCTTCTATGCAGATTGCGCGCGCTGCTTTTTCGAACACGGGACAGGGTTTGATGATCGACTTCACCATACTTTGCAAAGTCCACCGGGGGCACTGAAGGGATGCCGCTGTCGCCTTTCTTCGATAGACGGCTCTTGACGTATTGCTGAACGTCCTCTTTTAGAACTCGGCCTTTCCTCCCGCTACCTTTTACGTCAGCCAGGTCGACGCCATACTCCCTGGCCTGCTTGCGAACCGCTGGACCGGCGTGAACCTTTCCCGTGGAAACTGCGCCCCCCTGGTCTTCGCTTGCGCCCGCCTTGTCACTGGCCGGCACGGCGATTCCTTCGCGAGGTTCATCTACGTCACGCGCTTTGGAAGCCTGTGCCGGCGATTTCTCTGCGGTCGGCTCTTCTTCCGGTTCTTGATTTTCTTCTGGCTCTTGTTTTGTCGCAGTGCTTTCGTCCTCCTTGTCTGTCTCTGACTGCTCTGACTCAGACTGCTCAACAGCGCCCGCCTGGACATCCAGGACCACCAGAGAGTCGCCTTCCTTGACCTCCTGGCCTTCCGAGATACTTATCTCTGTGACGATACCGGACATACCCGCGGGGATTTCCATGCTGGCTTTATCGGACTCGAGCACACAAACAGAGTCTTTATCGTCAACCTGATCACCGACGGAGACGAGCACTTCGACAACAATGACCTCACTGGCATCGCCCACATCAGGAACAACGACGGGCCTGGAAACATTTTCGCCAGATTTTGAAGCAGGGGCTGACTCCTCGGCTTTTTCGCCAGAGGGCGATTCATCCTCTTCTTCCGTTTCCGTGTCCTTGTCATCCGCTTCCGTGGCTGCCTCATCCGCTTCCGTGGCTGCCTCATCCGCCGCGCCGTCATCATTTGACTCCGCGGATTGCTCTGTCTCGCCATCTTCATCCGACGCCGAATCGGCAGCCTCGGTTTCGAGCTCCAGAATCACATCCCCTTCGTCAACAATATCTCCCTCACTGACATTGATGGCACTGACTTTACCTGCAACAGGCGAGGGTATATCCATGCTGGCCTTGTCGGACTCGAGCACCACCACCGAATCTTCTGCCGAGATTGTGTCACCGACAGACACCAATACTTCGACAACAGTGACTTCCTCGGCATCACCGACATCGGGAACCAATACTTTTTCTGTCATAAGATGCTGCCCTGTGTAATCAACTAAGGACGGGATCCGGCTTGTCAGGATCGATGGAATATTTCTTCAATGCCTGTGAAGCAACGCTACTATCAATTATATTTTCTTGCACCAGCGAATTCAGTGCGGCGACCGTGACAAAGTATCTGTCCACTTCAAAGAAGCTCCTCAACTGCTCCCGCGTATCACTGCGGCCAAATCCGTCAGTGCCCAGGACCGTATAATGACGCGGGACGAATTCCCTGATTTGATCCGAATAACTCTTCATATAATCCGTGGATGCGATAACGGGCCCCGGTGCCTCACCAAGGCACTTCTCCACATAACTCAGTGCCGGTTCTTCTTCCGGATGCAGCATGTTCCATCTGGCCACTGAGAGTCCTTCGCGGCGAAGTTGATTGAAACTTGTGACGCTCCAGATGTCGGCAGCCACGCCAAACTCCGATTTCAAAATTTCTGCGGCCGCAATCACTTCTCTTAAAATCGTTCCCGAGCCCAACAGCTGAACGGCCTTTTTGCTGTTTTTGCGCGTATTCTTCTCCAGCAAATACATCCCCTTGATGATCCCCTCTTCGCATCCGTCAGGCATCGGGGGTTGCTGATAGTTCTCGTTCATGACGGTGATATAGTAAAACTTCGGTTGTTTCTCGACATACATCTCCTTCAACCCATGACTGATGATCACCGCCAGCTCGTAGGCGTAAGCGGGGTCATAGGACACGCAATTTGGTATCGTCGACGCCAGAAGGTGGCTATGGCCATCCTGATGCTGTAATCCTTCACCATTTAATGTGGTACGGCCGGCGGTGGCACCCATCAAGAAGCCGCGAGCCTGCATATCGCCAGCCGCCCAGGCGAGATCGCCAATTCGCTGAAAACCGAACATCGAATAGAAAATGTAAAAAGGTATCAGCGGAGACGCGTGTGTACTGTATGAAGTCGCTGCAGCCATCCAGGCAGAGAAAGATCCTGCCTCTGTAATACCCTCTTCCATGACCTGGCCATGTTTGTCTTCACGATAAGATGTAACCTGCCCGGTATCGGTCGGCTCATACAGTTGCCCAACCGACGAATAAATGCCGAGCTGGCGAAACATTCCTTCCATGCCGAAAGTTCTAGCTTCGTCTGGCACGATCGGCACAACTCGCTCACCGACATTTTTGTCTCTGACAAGGCGTGACAGCAGACGGACAAATGCCATGGTTGTAGAAATCTCACGATCGCCCGAGCCTTTCGTAACAGATTCGAATTCGTCCAGCCCCGGCACCTGTAATGCCTCGAAGTCGCTCTGTCGCTCCGGCAAATAGCCGCCCAGCTCTTCCCGCCTTTCTCTCAAATATCTCATTTCCGCGCTATCCGGCGGCGGTCGATAATACGGCACTGTTTCCAGATCAGAATCCGGCAATGGAATGTCGAATCGATCGCGAAATTCCTTTAGCGCTTCAAGGTCGAGTTTTTTGATGGAATGGGTAAAATTCTGCGCTTCACCTGCCGGACCGAGACCATACCCTTTGACTGTCTTGGCAAGAATTACCGTGGGCTCGCCTGTGTGGTGGACCGCCTTGTGATAGGCCGCATAGACTTTATAAGGGTCATGACCACCTCGATTGAGGCGATAAATCTCTTCATCGCTCAAGTCTTCGACCATTTTCAGCAACTCGGGATACTTGCCAAAGAAGTGTTCCCGCGTATATTCACCACTGTGACTCTTATAGTTCTGGTAGTCTCCGTCAACAGCTTCATCCATTCGCTGTTGCAGCAAACCATGTTTATCTTTCTCAAACAGTGGGTCCCACAGGCGTCCCCAGACAACCTTGATAACGTTCCAGCCGGCACCCCGAAACAGACCTTCGAGCTCCTGGATTATCTTGCCATTTCCCCGAACAGGTCCATCAAGCCGCTGCAGGTTACAATTAACCACGAAAATCAGATTATCCAGCCCTTCTCTGCCCGCGAGGGCAAGGCCACCGAGAGACTCCGGCTCATCCATTTCCCCATCGCCGATAAAGCACCAGACTTTGCGGTCTTTGGACTTTGCCAGACCGCGGAAGTTCTGGTACTTCATAAGATGAGCCTGGTAAATTGCCTGTAGCGGCCCAAGGCCCATGGATACTGTCGGGAACTGCCAGTAGTCCGGCATAAGCCAGGAATGAGGATAAGAGGACAACCCGTCTCCATCTACCTCTTGACGAAACTTGTCCAGCCGGTCTTCATCGATGCGTCCTTCAAGGTATGAGCGCGCATAGATACCGGGGGCACTGTGTCCCTGTATGTAAACGAGATCACCCATCTGCTCTTCGGTGCTACCACGGAAAAAATAGTTGAATCCAACGTCATACAATGTCGCGCTGGATTGGAAAGTCGAGATATGGCCGCCGATGGTCGGATCCTTGAGGTTGGCGCGCATGACCATGGCCATGGCATTCCAGCGAACGAGAGACCGGATGCCCCTTTCCATGAACAGATCACCCGGCATGCGGGCTTCACGACTTGGTGGAATCGTATTTCTGTAGGGCGTGTTGATGGCATACGGCAACTGCGCGCCGGTTTCCGTGACCTTGCCGGAAAGGCGTTGAAGCAGGTATTCCGCTCTTTCAGTGCCTTCGTTCTCAAGGACTGATATGAGTGCTTCCACCCATTCCCGGGTTTCAGTCGGGTCGATATCTTCTTCCCGATTACCGGTTGATTTCTCGGAGCTCATGCTTCTCTCCTTAATGGGTCCGATTATGCCGTGATAACAGCTACTATAACATGCCTCGTCACACGATTATGGCATCTTCATCAAACCACAAAGTGACTTGATCCCGTCCAACATCCGCAGGCTGGGGCGCGAAATAAGATCAGAATTAATGACTTTCACTTTTCCGTTTAGACTCTCATGTGCATTCCATTTCTTTATCCACGGCGATTCGTTGTTCTGATCCGGTTGACTGATAATGATAACGTCCGGGTCTGCCGCGAGCACAGCCTCCTGACTGACCTTTGGTATCGGCACTGACGATTCGGCAAACAGGTTCTCGCCCCCGCACAGTTCGATCGCCTGGCCCATAAAATGAGATCGACTGACGGTGTACAGATCCCGGTCGGAAATCTGAAAAAAAACTCGGGTCCGTTGTTCTGACCGGTGCTTCTCGTCGATTGAATTCAAACTCTCGAGATATCCGCCGGCAAGTTCCTCTCCCCGCTCCGGCTTGCCCACAAGTCTGGCCATACGGCGAACACTGTCGGCGATAGACTCAAGGTTACGTGCATGGTCGATATACACGGGTACTCGCAGGGTTTGTAACTGATTGAGCGCCTTGTCCGCGCCGCCCGTGGCCCAGGCAAAGACGATATCCGGTTCTATGTTGACCACCGATTCCACATTGACCGAAAACGCGTCCCCCACTCTGGGAATGTCTCGCGCTGCCGGCGGATAGTCCGAATATCTCACGGTGCCCACAATTCGATCTCCGACACCCAGCTCAAAGAGTATCTCGGTAATATGTGGAGACAGACTGACAATCTTCCGGGCAGGCGTGGAAAGCACAACGGTCTCACCGCTGTCGTCCGTCACTGTAATGGTCGCCAGAACGGACGAAGCTGCCACCAGCCAAAACGCCAGGCCTATAACCGATCTTGTCAAGACCACCCCATAACAGTGACGATGGCTGCGAGTCCGACCCAGCCCCATACGGATCGATCCAATAACAAACGCATCTCCCGGATGTCTTCTGCGGCCCTGCGCTTGAAACTCTCCACATCTTCCCCGTAAGTATCGCCAATACGCATGGCGGACTCTGCCCAGAGCTCGAGAGTAGCACCCACCTCTGCACTGGTATCGGCAAACCAACGGAGCCATTCACCAAAGCACCTGCCAAAGTCTCCCAGCAGCGCATAGATGAATCCCGTAATTCGTGCCGGAATCCATTCCATCCAGAACACTATCGTTGCTGCCAATCCGGAACCTTTTTCATCTTCCTCATCAAACTGTGCCTGGTAATCACGAGAAACCACATACACCAACACACCGACCGGACCCAGTATGAGAAACCATAGCAAGGGGGGATGAAGATTTTGAAAGCTCTCGTAAACAACACGTGATTGAAAATCTTTTTGGTACTGCACAACGCTTGACAGCTGATCTTCCTCACCTATGGTTCGCAACCAGTTTTCCTGACGATCGAATGCCGTTCTCTCAACAACTTTTTCAATCGCGTATAGCAGTACCAGGACACAGATGAGCAACCAAATGAGACCCGCGAACCAGTCGCGCGTAAAAACGACGATCAACCAGAGCAAAAGTGCCGGCAGCCCGACACTTACCACATATTGGACGCCTCTCGTTAGATCGCTACGCCTGATCCAGGAAAGGTAACTGGAGAGCGGAATGAACTCGCGGACCGGATTGACGCCAGTCCAATGCCGGTAAAAAAGTACAACAATTAAAATAGCAAGAAATTTCACGTTTACCTCTGATCAACCAACCCAACCAAATTATAGAGTCGCTCCCAGCTAAAGTAAGGCCCCGGATCTGTCTTTCGATCCGGGGCAATATCGCAGTGGCCGGTGATATCGGTTATTGAGATTTCGTATGTTGTCGTCAAAGCCTGACAAATGTCGGCCAAAACTGCATACTGGATATCCGCGTATTCCATATAATCTGTGCCTTCCAGCTCAATCCCGATCGAATAGTCGTTGCAATGTTCGCGCCCTCTATAAATTGATATACCGGCATGCCAGGCACGCTTATCAAAGGGCACAAACTGGAGGATGGCACCATCTCTCTTCACCAGCAGGTGACTCGATACCTGTATATTCTCGAGATCACGAAAATCGGGGTGCGCCTCACATCGCAACTCATTACAGAACAATTGTTCAATATAAGGCGTGCCAAAGTGGCCCTCAGGCAAACTTATATTGTGAATAACAATCAAGCTGATTTCGCAGTCCGGTCTATCATCGCAATTGGGACTTTCAAGCTGACGTGCGCCGGATAGCCTGCCATTGACGATATTCATGACCCTGTCTCCATGCTGAATCATACCAAGGCACGCGGCGGACTTCACCATTGGAAACGGCTTTGCGAGGGAGCTTGTGTTAGCTGGTATACTGGCACAACCACATGCCCCGGAGGCAATTTCGACCCATGAACGCCGAGAAAACAGGGCGAGGGATGGTGGCAGCGGCTTTTGTACTGATCATCATCCTGCTCACGATGTTTTTTTCCGAAGTCGAAGAACGTCAGCGAAACCCGAATCAGTCGCCGGTTACCCGGCAATCGAGTGAATCCGTGGAGGTGAACCTGGAACGTAATCGGCAGGGACATTATGTCGTATCAGGGTCCATTAACGAGGAGCCCGTGGAATTCCTGCTGGATACAGGCGCGACCGATGTGGTTATACCCGAAGCAACGGCGGAACGCTTGAATCTCCCCAGGGGTCGCGCAGGCCGGGCAATGACGGCCAATGGCGTCGTTACCGTCTATGCCACTCAGCTGGATCGACTATCCATTGGCGGCATTACCTTGTTTGGCATAAGGGCAAGCATAAACCCCGCCATGTCACCGCCAGGGGTGCTTCTTGGCATGAGCGCACTGGAGCAGATCGAGTTCACTCAACAGGGCGACTCGCTGACTCTACGTCAACATTCCGCAGGATCTTTCTAATGCAACAAAGCGACTTTGATTTCGTTGCCGCGAACGTCACTCAGGCACTCGAAGAAGATTTGGGCAGTGGCGACATTACCGCTGAACTGATCCCGGCCGAGACTCAGGCAAACGCAGAAGTTATCAGTCGGCAATCGGCGATTATCTGCGGGCGTCCCTGGGTGGACGAGGTTTTTCGCCGCGTAGATGAGTCAATAGAATTAAAATGGCGTGTTTCAGAAGGCGAACCCGTCGAAGAGAATCAAATCATTCTCTGCGCCAGGGGTCCCGCGCGTGGTCTGTTAACAGCAGAAAGAACCGCACTCAATTTTCTGCAAACCCTGTCCGGGACCGCCACCCGCACACACCACTATGCTCAGTTGATCGAGCATACCAGGGCGAAATTACTGGATACCAGAAAAACTATCCCGGGACTGCGGCATGCACAAAAATACGCGGTTTCATGCGGCGGCGGTCATAATCACCGTATCGGACTGTTTGACGCGTTTCTAGTCAAGGAAAATCACATCACTGCCTGTGGATCTATCACCGGAGCCGTTACCCTTGCACGCACATTACACCCGGACAAACGGATCGAAGTTGAAGTTGAAAATCTGGACCAGTTCAGGCAATGCCTGGAGATAAAACCAGACTGGATCATGTTGGATAACTTTTCTCTCGCGGATCTAAAGCGTGCCGTGGCATTACTCGAAACGGATATAAAACTCGAGGCTTCCGGCGGCATAGAAGACGATGCAGAGCTGATTCAAATTGCGGAAACAGGTGTGCACTACATATCTGTTGGCGCCTTGACGAAACATTGTGATGCCGTCGACCTCTCCATGCGCCTGCTATAAAGGAGCAGGCAATCAAGCCCGCTCTAACACGCGTAACATGTGGCGCTGAATTTCGGTATCGTTGCGCTGCCTCGACTCTCGCAGGAGTCTTTTGAACAAGTCGAGCCGTTCCCCGTGATAGCCGGGGTATTTCAAACGCGCCCACTGACAAGCCCAATTCCTGAGCACCTGATACGCTTCGTCGCCGGCTCCACGCTTTGCCAGATAGTCTGCCAGGGCCAGATGATTACGGGCAAAAACCGGACCTAATCTCAGCCCTTCCCTGAGCAGGGTTTCCGGGTCACTGTGTATTTCCTCATGTTCCTGCAACCAGGAATTTCGCATCAGAAATTGTGCATAGTACTTCCTGACCTGGTCTCGAAACGGATTTAATTCCAATCCACGTTCGTATTTCATGGCCGCTGCCAATGCCAGTGTCTGTCCCGTTCGTCCTTCCGGTTCCTGATCGAAGCGCATTCGGTATAGTGTCGCCAACGCAAACTGGTTACTTGAATTGGCGCCCCTTAGAATAGTCAGCCAGCGTATCGCGTCAAAGTAAGCCAGGGAGTCGCGTTCAATCTCGTGCGTGATCCGATGTTGATAGATCAGATCGTTACTCAGCTCATCCAGAATCGCTATGCCGGCCAGCAAGACAACAACAAGCACGCTAGCCGCGCGACCCGGGAGCGGCGTTGTAACTTCGAGGCGGCGCATCCGTCCTGTCGCCTGCAAACGCACTGTGCGCCCAAAGTAAAAGCCCATCAGCATAATGACGGGAAATTGATACAGCACGAAGTTCATCAGCCCATGCACGAGACTGGTTCCCATGGCGACGATCAGCAACACTGATTCAAGCTCTCCCCGATCACCGCGAACCAGTTTGCTTGCCCCCCTGTATAACCGGTACAGGAGATATCCGGTAAATGCCAATAAGAAGCCAAGGAGCAACGGACCGCCTTCCGCCAGATATTGGATGTAGTCGTTGTGGACATAGTTGCCAAGATTCTTCAGATCACCGGCGTCACGATATTGAGGATAATGCACCTTGAATGTCGCGGGTCCGCTGCCAGTCACAGGATAGTCGGCATACAGCGCCAGACCCGCTCGCCACATACTCAGCCGCTGACTCCAACCCTGCTCCTCAAGGTCCAGCGTATAACCTTCGCTGTGGGAAGCTTCATCCTGACTCGCATAGCCATGCACCAGGCCCCAGGCCAGCACGGAAACCAGCACTGCACTGATCAGTCTGGCTCTGATATCGACGTAGCGAATGGTGACAATAAAGACAAGGGCCAGAGCCGCCATAAACACGGCGGTCGCCACCCGGGAGTATGAACAGAAGACAGCAACAGCAAACACAAATAACGCGAAACCCAGGAGCCAGCGGTATCTGTTCCCGGTCGTCAGGAACACGGCCAGCGTGCCAAAGAAAAACAGATTGTGCAGCGAAGACCACGCGCTTGGATCGACAAGAGGTCCGTTGGCCCTTTTGGCCGTCATGATGTATTCGCCAATTCCCCAGCAAGCCGATACCAGGCCGGCAAGCAGGAACCCGATAAGAACGCGTAACCAGATCGCCCGGGGCAGGTTTGTGCACAGTAAGAATACCAGCCCAAACGCACTCATCATTCTGGCGAAAATCAGAGTGTTTTCCGGCAACGTACTCAGCCAGATCAGTACAACCAGCCAGAGTACATAGGCAACAATCCACCAGTGTATGGGGCTCCAGTAGAACTCGGCCCCGCCCCAAACGGGTTGAATCCGGACCAGACAGGCCAACAACAGGGCGACGAAAGCGCACGTGAGCCAGAGGTTACTGTCGCCGCCGTAGTGAAAGATGGATACGGAAAACGCAATGCACACCAGACCCAGCGAGATCCCGTCACGAACGGGTAGAGACGGTGTGGAAAAAGGTAATCTCAAACTCACCGGAGAACTCAAAATAGCCACCGGGAGATGCTACAATTGCCGCCGCGCCGGAATAGCTCAGTTGGTAGAGCAGTTGCTTCGTAAGCAATTGGTCGGTGGTTCGAGTCCACTTTCCGGCACCATATCTATATTTGGAGTGATCGGTCTGCGACCGAGGCGTGAATTAATCATAAATTCGACGCCCGGGCAACAAGGGTGTCAGCCACTCATGAGATACGGCGACTTGCAGGGGTTAACCTGCAGCGTTGTAATGTGGCTGTTGGATGTCAGCGGCGAACAATTGGAGGAACCAAATGAGCAGTTCAAACGAGCTTCAAGCGACCATCAACGATATCGTGCAGACGGGCAAGGGTATTCTCGCCGCGGATGAAAGTAATGCGACCATGGGAAAGAGGTTACAGGCGATCGACGTGGAATCCACTGAAGAGAACCGTCGCCTTTATCGCAGTTTGATATTCAGCGCTCCCGGACTCGGTGAGTTTATCAGTGGCGTCATCATGTACGAAGAGACTCTCGGCCAACAAAACGACGAGGGCATGTCTTTGCCGGAGTTCCTGAAGAACCAGGGTATGGTCCCCGGCATTAAGGTAGACAAGGGTAAGGGACCGCTCGCCGGCGCGCCGGGTGACGAGATCACTGCCGGCCTGGACGGCCTGGCGGAACGTCTCGAGACCTACAAGGAACAGGGCGCACGATTCGCCAAATGGCGATGTGTCTACAATATCTCCGATACCAATCCGTCAAGACAGGCCATCGAATCCAATGCGGAGGTGCTCGCGCGCTATGCGGCCATCTGTCAGGAATGCGGCATCGTACCGATCGTCGAGCCGGAGGTTTTGATGGACGGCGCCCACGATATCGACCAGTGTGCGAGAGTGACTGAAGTGGTTCAACACGAAGTCTTCCACAGACTCCATCGGCACCGCGTGGCCCTCGAACACATAATACTGAAACCCAACATGGTGGTATCCGGCAAGGAACACCCGCATCAGGCAGGCCCCGAAGAGGTGGCCGAACAGACTCTCAGAATTCTCAGGCGAACCGTACCGGCCGCCGTACCCACGATTAACTTTCTCTCGGGCGGGCAATCACCGCGGCAAGCGACAGCCAACCTCAATGCGCTGAATCAATTCGGCAACCAGCCATGGGCACTCAGCTTTTCATATGGCAGGGCGTTGCAGGAGCCGGCACAGCAAGCCTGGCGTGGTAATCCGGACAAGGCCGGTGAGGCTCAGGCTGCGCTTTATGAACGAGCCAGACTCAACAGTGCCGCCTGTCAGGGAACCTACGAGCAGGGCATGGAGGCCGTGGCCTGACTCGTCAGAAGTCTACAGTGACTTCATGGCCCTCACTGTCAGTTGCAGTCACCGTATAGCCACCATTAACAGTGCACTCGGGAGCCGTGGCCACGGTCCCACAAGTGACGACATAGGTAATGTCGTCAGTTTCGCTGCGCGGTTCCCAGCCCAGCCTGTCTTTGAGTCCGCCGCTCGCATCAGGGTCTGCCGGATCATAAGTCCCGGATATGTAGCGGCGCTCACGCAACCGGTAGTCTTCCTGAAAGCTCCGGATGGTCTGAATATTATTCCGCATCACGCTTTCCCTGGCAGTCGATATGTAACCGGAGTACATGGGAATCGCCACAGCGGCCAGGATACCGACGATAGCCACGGTGATCATGAGTTCAATGAGGGAGAAACCTTGATACCTGTTGCCGCCGCGTCCATCAGAGCCTTGCCGCAGGTTCAGGTCTTGAGCCATATTATTGTTATTCATACACAAGATCGCCTGATCGACAGTATTTCCTTGAATCATTCATGCAATTGCCTGCCGAGTCAATTGGCAATTGGCGCTGAAGCGCACGTCCACCCCGCACATCCAAAAAAGGCCGGAACAAGTCCGGCCTTTTCTGAATCCCGGACATTGAGCCGAGTAGCTCAGTCCGTCACGCTGGTCGCGGTTACTGCTCGGATGCCGCAATGATCGTCGTAGCAGCCGTACTCAGATCCTGATAGGCAGGTCGGCTAATGGTGACACTATCATCGATCGATATGGTCGCGTCATCGCCCTGATCGAGATCAACGCCAATAGAACCTTTGGTGGCATTGCCGGCGACTTCGTCGGTCACATACGCGGATCCACCGCCCGGTGCCAGGTTACCGCCCGGATTGAACAACGCAACCCATTCATCCTCGGTCACGGGCACGTTCTCATTCATACCCAGTGCGCGTTGCGTATTCCCTTTCACGTAGGTTGCACGCGCGACACGCGCAGCTTCCTCGTAATGGGAATTAACCTTGGTCATGTTGGCAGTCTTGATATAGTCCTGATACGCAGGCAGCGCCACTGCGGCAAGAATACCGATAATCGCGACCACGATCATCAGCTCAATCAAGGTAAAACCCTGTTGCAGTTTATTAGTCATTACACTAGCTCCATTTAATTTAAAGTTTTAAGACTGTCCCACAAAATTTCGAGCATGCACAGCAGTCTGGCTTTAGATGCAGCAATATTCATGCCACCGGCAATGCTTCCCTGATCGACCGTTCGTCGCCGGAAAATGACACAGCAGGTCAACTGTCACGCTGAGGTAAGTCACATTCCGCGTCAAAATGTGACCAAATTTGTCACATTGATGGCACCCATAGCGTTAACGGCTCGCAGGTTCTATATTAATATACGTCAGGGTGACTTCATTCTAGTCGACACCCGGCCAAGTGAATTGTAAACTTTTCAGGCGCACAATAAACAGCCAGGAAAACCGGAAGTACAACCAGGAAAAATTATGGCAGCAAACCCTATCCAGCTAAGCGGCCTCGCCAGACGGCTGGTTGAAGATGAACTCATCGAAGAGAAAAAGGCCCGCGAGGCTTCGGAAGAAGCCTCGAAGACCCGGGTACCCTTCGTGACCTACCTGGTCCAGAACAACCTGGTCAATTCCCGGGACATCGCCAATGCCGCCTCTGAAGAGTTCGGTACGCCGGTACTGGATCTTTCCGGTCTAGACAACGAAGTCGTGCCCAAAAATATCGTGGACGACAAGCTGATCCGGGCAAACCACGCCATGCCCATCTACCATCGAGGCAATCGTTTATTTGTCGCCGTTTCGGATCCCACCAATCGACAAGGGCTGGATGAAATCAAATTTCAGACCGGGATTTCCACGGAAGAGGTCTTGGTCGAGGAAAACAAGCTCAGCTCCTTTATAGAGTCCTGGCTGGAATCCCAGGAAAGTGGTGGCCTGGGTGATCTCGGCGACGACGATGTAGACCTGGATATGGAGGCGGTCGATGAGGAAGGTGGCGGCGGAGATGAGGAAGTCACCAGCAACATCGACGATACCCCGGTCGTCCGTTTTATCAATAAAATGTTGATGGATGCCATCAAGATGGGGTCCTCGGACCTGCATTTCGAGCCCTTTGAGAAAAGCTATCGAGTCCGATTTCGAACGGACGGCGTACTGCACGAGGTAGCTCGGCCGCCAGTCAACCTTGCGCCACGAATTTCGGCACGCCTGAAAGTCATGTCCCAAATGGACATTTCAGAACGGCGTGTGCCCCAGGATGGCCGAATCAAACTTCGGATTTCCAAATCCAAGGCCATCGATTTTCGTGTTAATACCCTGCCGGTCCTCTTTGGGGAGAAGATTTGTTGTCGAATACTCGACCCGAGCAGCGCAAAGATGGGTATTGATGCACTGGGTTATGAGGAAGACCAGAAAGCGCTCTATCTGGAGGCACTGCATAAACCCCAGGGTATGTTCCTGGTGACAGGTCCGACAGGTAGCGGCAAGACCGTTTCCCTGTATACCGGCCTTAATATCCTTAATACCCCGGAGTTGAATATTTCCACCGCTGAAGATCCCGTTGAAATCAACCTGGAAGGAATTAACCAGTGCCCGGTCAATCACAAGGTGGGCCTGGGTTTCGGCGAGGCACTCCGCTCATTCTTGAGACAGGACCCGGATATCGTCATGGTGGGTGAGATTCGTGACCTGGAAACCGCCGAAATCTCGATCAAGGCCGCACAAACCGGTCACATGGTCATGTCAACGCTGCATACCAACAGCGCGCCCGAAACCTTGACTCGACTTCGCAACATGGGCGTACCCGCTTTTAATCTTGCGACCTCCATCACACTGATCGTCGCTCAACGCTTGGCACGCCGGCTCTGTGACTGTAAGGTGAAGCGGGACATACCCAAAAATGCGCTGCTGGAAAAAGGATTCACCGAGGAAGATATAGAAGCCGGGCTGGAGATATACGGCCCCGGGGGATGTGAAAAGTGCGGCGATAGTGGCTACAAAGGGCGAGTCGGTATTTACGAGGTGGTCAAAATCACACCCGAGATACAAAAAATTATCATGGCAGATGGTAACTCCATCGAGATAGCGGAGTGCTGCCAGCGAGAGGGCTTTAATAACATCTGGCAGTCGGCCATGATCAAGGTGAAAAACGGAATGACCAGCCTGGAGGAGGTCGATCGCGTAACCAGCGGGCACTAGCGTGATGTCCCGCAGGTGCCGAGCAGACGCTATTTTTTAAGGGGCTTTTGAGAGGTTAACATGGCCGCAACAAATCAAGTCTTCGCCTGGGAAGGCACTGACAAGTCGGGCAAAAAAACCAAGGGCGAGATAACCAGCTCCAACGCCAATATTGCCAAAGCCGAACTGCGCAAGCAGGGAATTAATCCCACCAAGGTCGCCAAGAAAAAGGAGGGATTCAATCTTTTTAAGGCCGGCCAAAAAATCAAACCCAGTGATATTTCGCTGTTTACACGCCAACTGGCCACCATGATGAAAGCCGGTGTGCCGTTGGTTCAGTCCTTCGAAATTGTTGCCGATGGCATGGACAATGCCGCCATGAAGGACCTGGCCCTGAAAATCAGGGACGATGTATCTTCCGGTAACACATTCGCCAGTGCGATCAAGGCCCATCCCGCTCACTTTGATGATCTCTTTTGCAACCTGGTGGATGCCGGTGAACAATCCGGTGCTCTGGAAACCATGTTGGACCGTCTGGCTCAGTACCTCGAGAAGACCGAGGCGTTGAAAGCGAAAATTAAAAGTGCCATGAATTACCCTATCGCCGTGTTGGTGGTTGCGTTCGTGGTATCGGGTATCCTGCTGGTCAAAGTGGTACCCCAGTTCGAATCGATCTTTGCCGGTTTCGGCGCCGAATTGCCTGAATTCACGCAGATGGTCGTTAACATGTCGGAATTCATGCAGGCCTGGTGGCTGGTCTTTGTCATTGCCATAGGTGTATTCGTATACACTTATAAACAGGCCGCAAAGAGATTCCAGTCTGTCCGGGATGCCCAGGACAGAGTGGCACTTAAAATGCCGGTGCTTGGTGATATTCTCGACAAATCCTGTGTCGCCCGATTCGCCCGCACCCTGTCAACCACGTTTGCCGCCGGCGTGCCATTGGTGGATGCTCTGGAATCCGTTTCGGGCGCCGCGGGCAACGTCGTTTATTACGACGCCATCAAAAAAATCAAGGACGACGTATCCAGTGGTATCCAGCTGAACTACTCCATGAAGCAATCGAACGTCTTTCCCAATATGGTGATCCAGATGGTGGCCATCGGCGAGGAGTCCGGTGCACTGGACAGCATGCTGGACAAGGCCGCCACCTATTATGAAGAAATGGTCGACAATGCCGTGGATGGCCTGACCAGTTTGATGGAACCCATTATCATGTCGGTACTGGGCGTTGTTATCGGCGGCTTGATCATAGCCATGTATCTGCCCATCTTCTCCATGGGAGATGCTATCGGCGGCGGTGGAGGTCACTAAGGCGCAATTGACTTCCGCATGATTGCCTTGCTGCAGGCAGAATACCCACTCCTTGTGATGGGGCTGACGTTGATGTTCGGGCTGATTATTGGCAGCTTTCTCAACGTCGTCATCTATCGCCTGCCCATTCGCCTCGAGGCTGACTGGAAACAGCAGGCCAGTGAAGTGCTGGGAATCGAGGCGGAGGCACCGAGCCCGCATTTCAATCTTGTCTTTCCAGGATCCCACTGCCCTCATTGCGGCAGTCGGATCAAGGCCTGGCAAAATATTCCGGTTCTCAGCTACTTGTTCCTTAAGGGTCGGTGCGCGAACTGCGATAAAACCATATCGCTGCGATACCCCGCGATCGAGCTTCTAACGGGTATTCTCACCTGTATAACGGTCTACTATTTCGGTCTGACAGCAACGGCGCTCGCCTGCTGTGTCTTAACCTGGGCGCTGATCGCACTGTCGATGATCGACTACGATCATCAGATCTTACCGGACGACATTACATTACCTTTCCTCTGGCTTGGCTTGATCGTCAACTATTTCGGGCTGGTCACTGACTTTGGCAGTGCATTTCTCGGTGCCATCGCCGGTTATCTGTCCTTGTGGGTTGTCTACCAGGCATTCAAACTTGCTACGGGCAAGGAAGGTATGGGGTACGGTGACTTCAAACTCCTGGCCATGCTCGGCGCCTGGACAGGCTGGCAAACATTACCGCTCCTGATTATTCTGTCTTCATTCACCGGTGCCGTGCTTGGCGGGCTGTTGATTTTGCTGGGACGCGATCGCGCACACGCGATTCCCTTTGGACCTTATCTGGCGATTGCGGGCTGGATTACGCTCCTTTGGGGAGACGAGATTACCGCGAGCTATTTACAATTCGCCGCTATGTAAGCTCGATTTAAATCCGGGACTGATGTTATCGTATGCAGAAGCAATGCGCTTCAGCTACCGAGTCAATAAGGGGGCACCATGACTGCCAAGGTCAATTGTCCGAACTGTGACAAACAAATTGTGTGGTCCACCGATAATAAATATCGACCCTTTTGTTGTAAACGCTGCCAGTTGATCGACTTTGGCGAATGGACAGAGGGGAACCGCTACATTCCGTCCGATGCCGACCACGACGACATCAGCGCTTCGGATCTGGACAAAGACTAACAGCAGCTACGAGCTGCTAGCCGCTAGCTGCGAATACGTCGTCCCGGAAATGCGCCGGCCGCCAGGCCGGGGTATTATCCGGGATCCATTA
>JBBDSF010000158.1:0-1725 GCA_040905125.1 Pseudomonadales bacterium
TTTTCCCAGGTCTTCACCGCATCCACATCCTGCTGCCGGGTGGTAAGCCATCGTTCGCCGTCCGGGGTACGTTCTTTTTTCCAGAAAGTCGCGCGGGTCTTCAGGAAGTCCATGATGAATTCAGAGGCCTGGAAGGCATCATGGCGATGTTCGCTCGCTGTGCCGACGAAGACAATTTCGTCTGAAGGCTGCAGATTGCCCACCCGATGTATCACCGTTGCCGAGAGAATCTGCCAGCGCGCGCTTGCTTCCTCGACAATTCCGGCAATTTGTTTTTCGGTCATACCCGGATAATGTTCCAGGTAAAGTCCGGCCACTTGATCATCCTCGTTGATGTCTCGCACAAGGCCGATGAAACTTGCAATTGCACCGACCTGGCCTGATGCACGACCGAGCTGCGTCAGCTCTTTGCCGGTGTCGAACGGCGCCTGTTGAACACGGATGCGAGGTACCAAAATGTCAGCCTCCTGTCACCGGTGGGAAAATAGCCACTTCGTCACCTGTAGCAACGGGGTGACTGAGACCGACCATCGTCTGATTAACGGCGACCAGCAAGTCTTCTCTGGATAATACCCGATCCTCGTCTCCCCGACCCTGCCGGGCGAGTCGCAGGATTACGTCCTGCACGGTGTCGATTTCACTGGCATCAAGTTCAAGGTGATCCGTGCCCATTGCTTCACGAACACTGGCAAAGAAAACAACTTTAATCACAGGGGTTTCCTTCATCTTTTCCCACGTTGCGTTGCCAATTGCCTGTTTGTCCACCTGACTTGCTCATAAGCCGCAGGTCTTGTATGACCATCTCCCGGTCCACTGCCTTGCACATATCGTAGATTGTGAGCGCGGCAATTGAAGCCGCCGTCAAGGCTTCCATTTCGACGCCGGTCTGACCACTGAGTTTGCAGATCGAGTCGACAATAACGTGACTATTATCTTTATCCACATGGAATTCCACGTGTATGGAACTCAGGGCCAGGGGGTGACAGAGCGGGATGAGATCCGAGCATTTCTTGGCGGCCTGGATACCTGCGATACGAGCGACGCCGAAAACATCCCCTTTTTTATGCCCTCCTTGCTCAATCAGCGCCAGTGTCTCCGGGCGCATGGCAATCACAGCCCGCGCGCTGGCTTCACGGTGGGTCATGGCTTTATCACCCACGTCTACCATAGTCGCGTTGCCGCTTTGATCCAGATGGGTAAGTTGTCGGGATTTCGCTTCAGACATGATGGTCGAGGTATTGGCTATGGTTCGTAATGGCGAGTATATCATTACAGGCGTGGTTTAACGGTACACCTCGCCACGTGGCTGTCGTAAAATGCGGTATTTTCCTTCCCGGAGCCCTGAACCATGCCGGCTGAGTCAAACCCGCCTTTTCCTGACAGAAGTTGCGACGGCCAGCGCGTTGTTGTCGGCATGTCCGGTGGCGTGGATTCTTCCGTTGCTGCTCTGTTACTGCAAAGGCAGGGTTATCGGGTAGAAGGCCTGTTCATGAAAAACTGGGAGGAGGACGATGGCACGGAATATTGCACCGCCAAAGAAGATCTGGCCGATGCGCAAGCCGTGTGCCAGTGTCTGGGTATCCCGTTACACGAAGCGAATTTTGCAGCTGAATATTGGGATAATGTGTTTGCTGACTTTTTGGCGGAGTACCGGGCGGGGCGAACGCCTAACCCCGATGTCCTGTGTAATCGCGAGATAAAGTTCAAGGTCTTTGCCGAGTACGC
>JBBDSF010000158.1:1825-4154 GCA_040905125.1 Pseudomonadales bacterium
TTCAGAGACTTCCTGGAAACCTGGATACCGACTCACCCTGGCGCTATCGTTTCAGTCGATGGCGAGCGCCTGGGCGAACATCAAGGATTGATGTTTCACACCATTGGTCAGCGCCAGGGATTGGGTATCGGTGGCCGCAAAGACGCGGCTGAAGCTCCCTGGTATGTCGTCGGCAAGGACGTGTCGCGGAATCGACTGATTGTTGCCCAGGGGAATGATCACCCTGGCCTTTTTTCCAGCGTATTATACTGTCGGCAAATGCATTGGATCGATGGAATCGGACCTCAATTGCCGATCGAGTGCGGTGTCAAAATACGTTATCGACAACGCGATCAGACGGGTCGACTGGAACCATCCGACAAGGGATACAGGATCGTATTCGAGCGACCACAGCGTGCGGTGACACCCGGCCAGTGGGCTTGCCTCTACCTCGGAGATATTTGTCTTGGCGGCGGTGTTATCGAATCCACAGATAAAACCTGGTAGCGCCATGACCCAACACAAAATGATATATAACAATAGGTTATAATCCTTTATTAAGGTGAATTCCATGAGTGATATTTCTATGAAAGAAATGGAACTGACAGCATTAACCGCTATATCGCCGCTCGATGGACGCTATGCGGAAAAGACGGTCGATCTGCGGTCCCGGATGAGTGAATACGGGTTAATCTACTACCGGGTGCTTGTGGAGGTGGAATGGTTACGATTTCTGGCCCGTCATCCTCAAATTGATGAGCTTGACCTGGATGACAGCGAGTTGCAGTGGCTGGAACAGATCACTCAGGATTTTCAGCTTGCCGATGCCGAGGCGGTCAAGAATCTCGAGCGCACCACCAACCATGATGTCAAGGCGGTGGAATACTTCATCAAGAATAAAATCAAGGCAGGTGGCACTCAGGCGCTCATCGACAAAATTGAATTTGTCCATTTTGCGTGCACATCGGAAGACATCAATAACCTGGCTTACGGATTGATGCTCAAGGCGGCGCGGGACGAAGTATTAATCCCGCAAATGGAAGAGGTCATTGCCAGTATATCGACGATGGCAAGAGAGCATGCGGCAGAGCCCATGCTGTCCAGAACCCACGGTCAGATCGCCACGCCCACCACCATGGGCAAGGAATTTGCCAATGTTGCTGTCCGCCTGGACCGGCAGCTAAAGCAGGTCCGGCAAGTGTCACTGATGGGTAAAATCAATGGCGCCGTGGGTAATTACAATGCCCACATGGCCGCTTATCCGGAGATTGACTGGATACAGTTGAGTGAAGCGTTTGTATCCTCGTTGGGGCTGCAATGGAATCCGTGGACCACGCAGATCGAGCCCCATGACTTTATTGCCGAATTATTTCATGGGATAGCCCGTTTCAATACCGTGCTACTGGATTTCGACCGCGACATCTGGGGCTACATCTCAATCGGTTACTTCAAGCAAAGGAAGGTCAAGGGCGAGACAGGATCTTCCACCATGCCGCATAAAGTCAATCCAATCGACTTCGAGAATTCGGAAGGTAATCTGGGCGTTGCCAATGCGCTTCTCGATCATCTGGGCTCAAAATTACCTGTTTCCCGATGGCAACGAGATCTGACGGATTCCACGGTGCTCAGAAACCTCGGTAGTGCCCTCGCCTACAGTTTGATTGCCTGGCAATCGACCCGGAAAGGACTGGCCAGGCTCGAGATCGACCGCGACGCGATGATGACGGATCTGAACGGTAGCTGGGAAGTACTGGCGGAACCCATGCAGACCATTATGAGAAAGCACGGCATTGCCGAACCCTACGAGAAGTTGAAAGAGTTGACTCGCGGAGAGTCCATGGATCAGGCAAAAATTACTCGCATAATCGAAGAACTCGATTTACCGGAACATGCCAGAGAACAGATTCGGCAGCTGACACCGGCAAATTATATCGGTGCCGCCGTGCTGCTGGTCGATCGTTTGTTGTCGGAGTGAGCGTGGCTGCCGGACTCGAACTGCGTCAATTCAACGTCAGGGAGGCGAACTGGCAAGCGGACAGGAATACGCTGTCCAACATTCGGCGTCTCGTGTTTATCGTCGAGCAACAGGTTCCCCGGGAAGAAGAATGGGATGGGCGCGATGAAAGTGCCTGGCACTGGCTGGCTACAGACCAGGAAGACAGACCCGTGGGGACTGCCCGTTTGCTGCCGGACGGGCAGATCGGCCGCATGGCCGTACTGCGTGAATATCGCGGCCATGGCGTAGGCAAAGCCATGCTGGAACAAGCTGTTCAAAAGGCCGGACATCTGGGTATGGAATCTGTGTTCTTGAATGCGCAAACTCATGCACTTGCCTTCTATGAAGCGAGCG
>JBBDSF010000159.1:0-4133 GCA_040905125.1 Pseudomonadales bacterium
TTGGGTCCTTTGGGTCCTCCAGTCGAAATGACACGATTACGGCAATCGGCTGGCAGATATTGACCGACGACTGTCGTAGGCTGGACCGGAACCTCATGATACTGTCGGCATGGTCCAGAACTACGATCAGCACTCCTAAATCCCCAGGTAGAGTTTTGTCGGCGCGCCAATGCGTTCAGATTTGTATCAGTTCAGTCAATAATGACGGTTTTTTTCTTTAAAGGGGCCTCTAAAGTGAGAGGAAAAGTGAATACTTTAGAAAGTAATTAAAGAGCAATAATTCCCCCTTTCAAATTCGCTACTTTTTCATGGCCTGCTTCTTTTAAAATATTAATGGCTAAAGAAGAACGCCTTCCAGAGCGGCAGAAGGCAACCACGGGTTTATCCTTTGGTACTTCTTTCACACGCTCACGCAATTCCCCAAGTGGAATGCTAACAGTGGCTTTGAGTGGTGATGGTGTATCTAGCTCATCTTCTTGACGCACATCTAGCACGGTGACATTAGCTAAATTCTGTTGCAACCAATCGCCATTCACTTCTGGCACACCGGCATAAGTATATTGTATTTCTGCCCAGTCGGGTTCGGGTGGAAGTTTTCCATCTTCTGGACATCCACTTCGCAAATTTGCAGGTAATGCTTCTTCTATTTTTTTAGGATGCGGGAGCTGCATAGCGTGCATATATTCAACAAAATCAGTTTCGTTTGCACCACCGCCAACCCGTGCATTATAGGTTTTTTCTTCTGCAATGGAGCTTTGTTCGCGACCGTTGTAATCGTGGGCAGGATATACCACACAATCATCGGGTAAAGAAAATAAAACTTGAGTAATAGATTGATACAGTTTGTGTGCGCTGCCTTCCTGAAAATCGCTACGTCCACAGCCACGAATTAATAATGCATCGCCGGTAAATACTTTAGACTCATCTTGAGTAACAAAGCTCATGCAACCATTGGTATGGCCGGGCGTTGATAAAGCAGTAAGTGTTACGCCATCAATGCCAAAATGTTGTCCATGTTCAAGTTGAATATCGGTATGCTTTGCCTGAATCGTTTTGGCTGAGGCAATTTTACATCCGGTTTTTTGCTTCAATACCCATGCAGCAGTGATATGGTCGGCGTGGGCGTGAGTATCAGCGACTAATGTTAAGGTTAAACCTAACTCATCAATTACGGCTAAATCACGTTGTGTTTTTTCAAATACAGGGTCAATAAGCATGGCCTGCTTACTATCTTCATCCGCCAGAAAATAAGTATAGGTGGACGAAGTGGTATCAAACAGTTGCTGAAAGATCATTGTCTCTCCTATTGCGTTCATCCAAAAAAAGCGACCCTGTAAGGGGCGCTATGGGTATGAACTACACTTTGGTTTTACGCAAATATGGACGAATCTCATCCCAACCTTGAGGGAAGATGTCTTTTGCTTGCTCGTTACTAATAGAAGGTGGAATAATCACATCATCGCCTTTTTTCCAATCGGCCGGTGTGGCTACGTTTTTCGCATCACCCAATTGTAAAGCATCAATGACGCGTAAAATTTCATCAAAATTACGACCCACTGACATAGGGTAGGTCAGGGTTAAGCGAATTTTTTTATTTGGGTCGATAATAAATACACTGCGCACCGCCGCCGTTTTACTTTCACCTGGGTGAATCATGTCGTATAGCTTTGAAACTTCCAGGTTTGGGTCGGCAATAATCGGGAATTGCAGATCCGTCCCTTGCGTATCATTAACATCCTCAATCCATTTCAAATGTTCTTCTACTGTATCGGTGGATAAGCCGATGGGCTTAGCATTACGAGCGTCGAACTCACCGTTTAGTTGGGATGTGCGGCCCATCTCTGTGGTGCAAACGGGCGTAAAATCGGCGGGGTGACTAAAGAAAAATGCCCACGAATCACCGATCCATTCATGAAAGTCGATGTCGCCTTTGGTGGTGGCAACTTTAAAATTGGGGGCGGTATCACCTAAACGTAGTGACATGGGTCGATCTCCTTTGTTGAGTATATGAAACTGCCTGTTTAATCTAGTTCGATTTATATATATTCGCAAGAGCTAATATAAATAGTGTTAGCCCAAAGCAGTAATGTCCCTTTCGAGGGTGCGGCGGTATCGGAATAGCGGTGCTGCTCGCCCTGTACTTTGCATCCGCAGAGACGACCCAGACCTACATGGAAACCCTGGCAGGGTATCTGGACCGGCATGAGCGCCCGGTGGCGTTTTACTCTGACAAGCACGGTGTTTTCCAGGTCAACCACTCGGAGCGGGACGGCGAGCTGACACAATTCTCACGTGCCCTCAAAAGCCTCGATATAGAGATCATCCACGCCAACACGCCACAGGCGAAGGGACGCGTTGAACGCGCCAACGGCACGCTGCAGGACCGCCTGGTCAAGGAGTTGCGGCTACAGGGTATCAGCGATATTGCGGCGGCCAACGCGTACGTGTCGACCTTTTTGGCTGACTACAACCCGGCGCTTTGGTGAATTGCCTGATCTGTCTCAGATGTAATGAACCCACACAGTGAAATCCCGAGTGGGGTATTGACGAGCCAGTCAAGTGGTTCGATAATGTATACATCTAATGTATATGTGATCAAATGGAACGTACGCAGGTTTACCTTACAAACGAACAGCGTCGCGAATTGAAAAAACTGGCGGCACGTTCGGGCAAGCGCCAAAGCGAGTTGATCCGCGAAGCGATCGATGCGCTCGTCGCCGGTGCAGAGTGCTCAGATTGGAAATCCGGCATGATGGCGGCTGCCGGATTGTGGGCAAACCGCGACGACCTGCCCGAATTCACCCGGTTGCGAAGCGAACTGGATCGATTGAATCAGCCTGAAGTATGACTTCGTTTCTGGTCGACACGGATGTTTTGATCGACTTTTTGAGGGGTCATGCGCCGGCGGTCGAATGGATGGGAGAATGCCGCGATCAGCCGCTGGTTTCGGTCATTACAATTGCTGAGTTGCGCGCAGGGATGCGCGCGGGCGAGGAACATGCGTTCGAATCCCTGTTTGACGCCCTGGTTGTGATTCCTGTTGACGAGCAGATTGCCAGGCGCGCTGGCGATCTGCGGCGGGAATTCGGCCCCAGCCATGGAACCGGGTTGGCCGACGCGCTCATCGCGGCATCGTCGATCATGAATAGAGCGCGGTTGGTGACGCTCAATGCAAAACATTACCCGATGATGAAAGAGCTGCTGCAGCCGTATCAGAAGAACTGAGCTGCGTTGTTGCGACTGGAGTGCGTTCCTATCGGTCATTTCGACCGGAGGGCTTTAGCCCGTAGTGGAGAAATCGCCGACCCCGAGATCCCTCCACCCCGGCCTGCTGCTCCTTGGGCTCATGGATCCCGGATCACGCCTGCGGCGTGTCCGGGATGACAGGTTCGATGGCGTGTCCAGCATGGCAGGCGAGACTCAACGAAAATTGCTCGACCTCAGGACAAGGTAAATGTTACTGTGTAGATTATTTGATATGCGTAATGAAAATCCATGGCGCTTAATATCCGCAACCGCGAAGCAGAGCGGCTGGCCGCTGAGCTGGCCGAATGTACGGGAGAGACGAAGACCGATGCCGTCATCAGGGCGCTGCGTGACCGGCTAAACCGGATACGTAACCGCCAGGCCAGGTCCCGGCGAGGGCTGGTGGATGAGCTGAACGATATCGCCCTGCATTGTGCAAGGCTTCCTGTCCTCGACAAACGAACCGAGGATGAAATTCTCGGCTATGACGACGAAGGTCTGCCCCGCTGATGGTCATCGATACTTCGGCCATCATCGCGATCCTGCAGGATGAACCCGAGCGGGAAAGGTTAGTCGAGATCATCGAAGGGGCGGACTTTCGACGGATGTCTTCGGCAAGCTTTGTCGAGACCTCGATGGTGATTGAAGCCAGGTACGGTGCCGATGGTGTGCGTGATCTGGATTTGTTCATCAGTACCGCCTCGATTGAACTTCATCCGGTGGATGCCGAGCAAGCTTACCTGGCCCGGCGCGCCTGGAGCCGATTTGGCAAAGGCCGTCACACAGCCGGTCTCAACTATGGTGACTGTTTCAGTTACGCCCTTGCGACGTTGGTGGATGAACCACTGCTTTATAAAGGAGACGACTTCCTTCATACGGACGTGAGT
>JBBDSF010000160.1:0-5414 GCA_040905125.1 Pseudomonadales bacterium
TGGCATCCTTGTCCGATTCTGCCGGGAATATGTCGATCACGTCACCGCGCACACGGTAAGTCGCCCGGCGCAGTTCGTAATCGTTGCGGGTATATTGAAGCTCGGCCAGACGATGCAGTATCCAACGCTGATCCACTTTGTCACCCCGATCCAGATGCAGCACCATTTTCAAATAGGCTGCCGGATCGCCCAGTCCATAGATAGCCGACACGGACGCGACGACGATGGCGTCCCGGCGCTCCAGCAATGCCTTGGTCGCGGAAAGGCGCATCTGTTCGATGTGCTCGTTGATTGCCGCATCTTTCTCGATATAGGTATCCGATGACGGGACATACGCTTCCGGCTGATAGTAGTCGTAATAGGAAACGAAATATTCCACGGCGTTATCCGGGAAGAACTCCTTGAACTCACCGTAAAGCTGGGCCGCCAGGGTCTTGTTGGGGGCCATGATCAATGTGGGACGCTGTACCTCTTCAATGACATTGGCAATGCTGTAGGTTTTGCCCGAGCCCGTCACGCCCAGCAATGTTTGCGAGGCCAGCCCGTCGTTCAGACCTTCCACGAGCTGGCGAATCGCCGTGGGTTGATCGCCTGCGGGTTGGTAGGCTGAGTGAACTTTGAAAGGTTCGGATTTCATTGGTGTGTCCTGATCTCTCAATTGCAATGTTGCCAACCCTGGCGGGAAGCCGAAACGCCGAAAACGCGACTCGTTGTCCGGCGAATTATCCGGGATCCATGGTTTTGAGACCACTGGATCCCGGATATTCTGCTATCGCAGAATTCCGGGACGACAGGGATGTTGGTGCACGGCTGGTGGTGTTGACACTCCAATGTCCGCATAGTTTCCTGGATATTGACCCTGGGTGCAGGTGTCTATAGAATTCGCATCCTTCTACTGATCCCCGATAGCTCAGTTGGTAGAGCAAATGACTGTTAATCATTGGGTCGCTGGTTCGAGCCCAGCTCGGGGAGCCAATTTTTCGTACGTGCCCTGTTGCCACTGTCTTGCTGAGATGGTAAATCCGACAATCGGCTCAAGGTGAAGCCGGCGCCCACAGCCGGTTGACGATCAATCCCAGCAGCTCCACATTTTCTTGATTTCCTGCCAGGCCTCGGCACTGGTACCGTTCTGCTCCTCTTCAGGCAGCAGTTTCGCGCCTTCGTGCCGGGCATGCGGGCGCGTCCAGGTCCCTCTCTCATACAGTGATTCGATATTCTGACGATAGACTTTGTCCACCTCGTTGTGGTGCATCGGTTCCTGATTCAGCCACAGATTCTTCGGATGAATCGGCTTGCTGTACATCTCCTGGAACAACTCGGTGCGCAAATCCTTGAGCCAGTTGGAGTTCAGATTCATGGCCCGGTACTGGCGCAGGGCTTCAATGTCGATGATCGCGGAAACCACCGTATTGTTACTCGATACCGAGTGACTCAACACCTCGCCACGATAGCCGACGATATGGCTGTTACCGCCGGAAATATCCACCGGATGCTTTGACGATGCCGATAGATACACGGGGCCAATATTGGGGCACAGCATGTACAGGCTGTTGAATTCCGCATGGCCTCGATTCTGTACCATCCAGCTGCCGCCTGCGGTGCTGCCGGTATTGGTCATGGGCACGGCTTCCGACGGGCGATAAACCACTTCCGCGCCATTGAAGGCCAGTGCGCGCACTGCTTCCGGATATTCCCCGTCGGAGCAGCAGATGGTGCCGATGTTGCCAACATCATCGGTTTTCAGTACCGGATAGAAGGCATCAATGCCGCTACCAAAATGTTCCACCCAGCGGTCATAGATGTCATGGGGTGTGCAGGAACGCTCCCGGCACCACAGATGATTTTTGGGCGACTTGTGCACGACTTCGCCGTTGCGCCCGATGATAAAAAGGGTGTTGAAGAAACGATCTTCCATGATCTCGGGCCAGCGCGCCTTGCACTGGACGATAATGTAGGTGTCGTACATTTTTGCCAGGCGCCCGAGGAATTCCGTCTCCTCGCCCGGGATATCGATAAACAGCTCCCGGGCCGCCAGCTTGTGGGGCAAGTCGAATATCTCGTCGGTGAAACCCGTCAACGCACCTTCGGCGAGCGCGATCATTCTCACCGGCATATTGATACCAACCATCGAGACCGCCGCATGAATCGTGTCCTCGATGGTTTCAAGGTTGTGTTTGATATGCTTCCTTTCCGCAATCCCACAGGCAACAGTGGACAATCCCAATGCCATGTAGGGTGCAACGGGCCCCGCCTTGGTCGATGCAGAGCTGGTCATAATTGCGTCCTCTTACTGAAAATGCGAATTCGCTTTCAGGATATGAAGCCATTACTGCCGACAAACATCAACCTTTCAGGTCATTCCCTGGACCGTTTAGTTCAGATTGTAGTGGAACGTGACGCCCGCCCAACGCGGTCGGCCAAAAGCAACCTGATTGAAACCGAACAAGTTGGTTACGTCGAATGTGTACCGCCGGTACTCTTCTTCAAAGACATTTTTCACAAAAGCGGTAACGACCCATCTGTCATTTGGCGCACTATAAGAAAAGCGGGCATTCCACACATCGTAGGCATCCGATTCCGAGATCGGGTGATTCTGAATATCGAAGAAGGCTTCGCTCTGGTAGTTAAAGTCCACCTGCGCGGCCAGATGACCGGAAAATGCAGGCCACTCGTAACGAACCAGGCCATTCAGCGACAGCTCCGGCGCGAGTATCATGTCACGATCACGCGTAATACCGGAGGCGTCGTTGAGCGGAATGTCCTCTGCAGTGGTATCAAGCCATGCAGCACCCAACGAGATATCAAGCCCCTGCATCGGGTTGGTGACGAACTCCACTTCCACGCCATTTATCTGCGCATCGGTATTGAAAATCACCTGATTGAGATTGACGAAGGCGAAAGCCTGAAAGTCGGAATAGTCATAATAAAATGCGGTGACGTTCAGGCGACCCCGGCCGTCAAATACATCGGCCTTCATGCCGATTTCATAACTGGTCAACTCTTCTTCATCATAAGGAACGTCGGCGCGTACCGTCTGACCGAACAGTCCGGTTTCATCGAGCATGCCGGTATTGAAACCCGCAGACTTGGTCCCCACGGAAATGGAGCTGTAGACCAATACACCGGGTCTTGGCCGCCAGTCCAGGCCCAGCTTGCCGGTGACGTTATCGTGGCTGATACTCTCGCTGAAATCGAACATGGTGTTGAAATTGGGCGGCAATAGACCTCCGAGATCCTTGCTCAGATAATCCAGGTCCCGGGTTTCATCCGTATAACGCAAGCCCGCCAGCACGGTCCATTCCTCCGACAGGTCATACTCCATCTGCCCGAACAGGGACCAGGATTCTGTTTTCTGCGTGTAGTTGGCGTCGCCGATAATAAAGCCGATGCCACTGGCATCGATCTGGAAGGCACCGTCAGTCTCCTGATCGTACAAATACGTGCCGACGACCCAGTTTAGACCCTCACCCGATCCACTAAGGCGAAACTCCTGGGTAAACTGATCGATGTCCGCGCCATATGTATTGTGAACGATCTTGAACGGAGAAATGTCGGTATCTTCTTCGTAGAAACGTTCAAAGTTTTCGAAGCCGGTAATGGAGGTGAGTGTCAGCCCGCCCACATCAGCTTCCAGACTGATCGAGCCGCCACTGTTCTCGATGACAAGCGCACCATCACGGTCGTACTCGCCGGCCCAGGGATCGCCGTCACGATCACGATAGCCAAATGCATCACAACCGGGACAAGTGCCATACAAGTTTTGATTCGCGGGCAGTGCCAGGGAGGTCACGCCACCGTCAGGCGAGAATGTGGCTTCATGTTGCCATGCGCCCATATTGGCATCGTTTTTTGAGCCATGAATATTGAACAGCAAGTCGACACCTTCTGTTGGCTGAACTGCAATCTGCAGCCGCCCGGCATTATTGTCGGTATCGTTGGGGTCATCACCACCAGGGAACCGATTGTCCACATAGCCATCATGTTCGTTGTGCGCGAAGGAAAACCGTGCCTGAACATTGTCCGCAAGCGACCCGCTGAGTACGCCTTCCAGCTTCAACTGATTGTTCTCAGCCGCGGTCAGTCTGGCATAACCTTCGGTTTCAGTGGTGGGTTTTGCGCTCACGAAGTGAACCAGACCACCGGTGGTATTGCGACCATACAAGGTGCCCTGCGGTCCTCTCAATACTTCAATGCGTTCCATGTCAAACAACTGGAAGGTGACGCCTGACAGGGCGCTGACATAGACATCATCAACATAAACAGCCACCGGACCCTCATTGTTGTCGTTGAAATCCGACAAACCAACGCCGCGCAAGGTCAATGACGCATTATTGCCTTCGGCAGTCGGGGTTCCGAAACTCAGCCCGGGCGTCTGATCAACCACATCCACGGAGTCGGTAAAACCCAGTTTTCGTATCTGATCACCGCTGAAAGCGGTCACCGATATGCCAACATCCTGGAGATTCTGCTCCCGTTTCTGGGCGGTAACTACAACCTCTTCCATCACTGCTCCATGGGCCAGCCCCCACGGAGCGGAAACCAGGAGGATCGATAATGTTCCTATCACGAAATTTAAACTAACGATTTTCATAAGACACTCCACAACATAGATTTTTAGTACTTTATCGGGTGATTGTTTGATCAACTTGCAATATCGGATCATGGCTCCAGCTGACTATAATATGCCGCCAGCGCCGCAAAATCTTTCTCGTCAAAATTTGCTATGGCTGCCTGCATCGCCGGATGTATCCTCTCCCCTTTTTTATAGGCTTTGAGTTGTTGCTCGAGATAAGCGGCGTATTGACCGGCAATGATCGGCCATTCATTGGCGACCGGTTTACCGTCCTGCCCATGGCAAGCGGTACAAGAGGCCGAGAGTTGCCGCCCGGTTTCTACCAGCTCCGCATCGCCATCGGCTTCAATGTCACGTTGCCTCGAGGCATAATATTCTGCCAGCGTTTCGATATCCTCATCAGTCAAGTCGGCCACATAAGGCGTCATCGCCGGATTCTCGCGCTTGCCATCTCTGAACGCCTTGAGCTGAATGACCAGATACGCTTTATTCTGTCCCGCGAGATTGGGCCATTGCGCATTGGGAGACTTGCCCGTTAGCCCATGACATGTCTTGCAGTTTTCTGCCTGTTGCGGTGGCGCCTTTGCAAACACCGTACAGGCAGCGACCATTGCGCACACTATAATTGCAAGACTCATGGTTTGTTTCATCGGGGTTCACTCGTTCGCATCGGTGTCACCCAATGCGCGTAATAATTGTTTCCGATAATCGACGACTTCATTCAGTGGATGTTGCCGCAGGCGGCCAACCTCCTTGGCGGTATAAGGCGTAAACGGCGAGGTGATGCTATCCCCGCCAAACTCGGTAATTATCCAGTTGAGCACTGCCGCCAACCGTTCAT
>JBBDSF010000160.1:5514-11160 GCA_040905125.1 Pseudomonadales bacterium
CTATCCCCGCCAAACTCGGTAATTATCCAGTTGAGCACTGCCGCCAACCGTTCATCGTCAAGTGCCGATGTCGCGGAGCCGGGAACCCTGACCAGAAATTCACGGCCTTCCTGGCTGTCCAGAAATACGCCAATCTCGCCCTTCATTCGCGGCACACTGCCGGCGCCCGTACCATCCGGCGTATGACATCCCTGACAATGCATCTGATAATCAAACAGAACTTGCCGTTCATCAACGGCCGCCAGCCCCATCAGTGATGTGACCCAAAGCCCCATACCCATTAGCAACAAGGAATATCGCATTAATCTTCGAACGCCTGGCCCACCACAATGGCGAGGGAACAATGATAGGCCGCGCTGCTTGTCCCCAAACACCAGTTGATATCGTTGGTTCTGTCGGGTCGGTAGGCGGGACGGTCACCTTCATCGCGCATGCACAGACAAGCACCACAGGACGATTTGCCGCAGCAATCATTGTAGGAAATCACGTAATTACGTCCGTCCGCGGGATTATGGCAGGTACCGATCCAGGTCACGGGCGACATTTCCGTTCCCGGGGGACAGCTGTTGGGGCTGCCACCACAGCAATCGCACAGGAATCCATCGATGGCGCAATAACGCCAGTAATCGCAGCTCCCCGGATCACCTTCTTCCTGCGGTCGCGCGGCACCATCGCCGGTATTACCGGTGCTTCCACTTGCCCGGGCAACAGGCAGCAGCGGCACGCTGGCACCGCCGACCAATAATGCGCCCAGGCCTTTCAGCAGACCGCGCCTCGAACTACGTTGCGCCAGTCGTCTGCTCCGCCGCTCGAATAAGTCATCGATAAAGCTCATGCCTTGTCTGCCTCCGCCTTGTTGTTCTCCTTGCCGGGTTCAACCTGACGTACCGGATCTCGCTTGCTCATGTATTCCTGGATCGATGCGACTTTGTGTTCTTTGGCCTCAAACAAACTGTCCAGGTGCTCGCGGGAATTGATAATTCCCATGGCCGCAATAGTCCCCTGGTCATCGATCAAAACAGCGTAAGGCAGCTTCGACACACCGTACGTTCTGCCCACCTGCTCCGATATCACGTAGGGAAATTCAGTCAATCCCTTGCGCGCAATGTAACCTGCATGATCCTGCGCTTCGTCATCGCTGACCAGCATCACTTGCACCCAGTCCGCCTCTGACCGCGCCGCCGACTTCAAGGCCGGCGTCAGTTCGTTGCAGATCGGGCAATCCGGCGAAAGAAAGAACAAGAGACGGGATTTTGTACCGGCCCCACCACCAATCACCTCCTCGCTGCCTTCGATAGTGACAACGGCAAGCTCCGGCGCGGACGCCCCTACGTGCAGTTGCTGGTTCAGCATTAATGCGCCCGCCGGAGCCACTCGTTCGTAAAGTACGCCGATTTGACGCGCCAGAGCCAGGTTGATCAGAACCATAGCGACAAAACCGATCCATAAGACAACATTCGATACCACCAGCCATTCCATACTTATCTGCTCCCCGCCATTTTTTGGCTGTTAGCAATCAATTGGTCGCTGCATAGATATAGAACGACGAGAAATCCGCCAACGAACGCGACCAGCCCCACAGGCGCCGTACTCATTGTCACCCACGGTGCGGGCACCACCAGGACCAGGGCAGCTGCCGCACACATGAGATTCCGGATAATTAGCGAGGGACTCACAGTGACCTCGGATGCCGGTCCTGCACAGCCGCAGCGTACATCACGCCGCCCCTTTGCAAGCTGCCAGGTCATAACCCCGGCATAAAGTGCGAGAAAGGCAGACGCCAGCATTGCTCCTGCCACTTGAGTCGCCGGCAACAGTAGCAGCACGGCCAACAGGAATTCGCTGATGGCCAACGGGTAGACCAACCATTGCCGGTCAGACGCGGCAGCCAGATATTGTGCCAATACCGCCGAAAACGCAGACGGCGAGCGCAACTTGTGCCATCCGGCCGATAGAAATAACCAGGCCAGAAAGACGGCGATCCCCCAGCTGACCATGACCATGTTATTGCGCTCCGTGGAGCATCAACGGCGTTTCCTGTCCGAGACCGGTAATGGTCTTGAGAAACTTGCCGCTCAGCCCGTCGTACAGTTCCAGACTCATATCGACCGGATTGGTAATCAACAGTTTGGGTGCCGGGCCCCGGCTTACGGCCAGGGACACGCCCCATTCCTCAAGCGCCACGCGCAGTACCCGTTGCTGTTGTTCCGGATCGTATACCCAGACTTCAGGGCCGCCACCATTGTGCGATCCATCCTGCGCATCGGGATGCATGATGACGTAAAACCGGCCCAGGTCGTCGCGATCGATAATGCCAAGGCCGCTCGGGGCCCAGTTTTCTGCTCGTTCATTTTCCGGCACCAGATGCCATGGCTCGCCGACACTGGCTACCGTGTCACTGACATCCACCGGATAGACGAGACCGGCAAAGGAGGGAAACCAGGCGGTGTCACCAATAACGGCGGGCCTTTCGAATATCGGGGTGTCATCAGAACTGAAAAATGAGGGCGTTCGAACTTGCGCCACGACGTTGCCGTCCTCGTCCAATTCCGTACTGAGGAAGCGGCCGTCAGCGCACAGAGAGGAAAAACCTCGACGTCCCGTGGGGTAAACGAGGCTGCAACCCGGCGTGGCGATTTCATTGATGATTTCCCGTCGATCCAGGTCTATCAACGTAACGGAGGTTGCCGGGCTCAAGTTCGCCACGGCCAGCCATCGGTCATCGTCGATCAACAAGGTCGCGTAGCGTTCCGGCAAGCCCATAAAACGTTTGCCCCCGGGGAGTAAAACCTCGCCGGCAGGACTCAGGCTTTCCTGGTCCCAGATGGTCAATACATCCTCACGTTCGCCGCGCGTACCCCGGGTATAAAATGTCTCGGTGGCGTAGATCTCGCTCCGTTTGCTCGACTGACGAATGTTGCCGATCATGGAAACATTGAACATTCCCTTGAACTGTTCGGATATGGTCTCGCCGGTTGAATCGACGACATAGACCCTGCCGTCGAGCATGTGAAAGAAAGCTGCATCGTGTACCAGAAACCAGCTTTCCGGGTAATCCCGGGGCAAGGTCTCGACAACGCCAACAGGCTCGATGGGCAACGGTGGAGGCGTCCCGGCCGCTTCCCCCGCTGAAACCGGACCATTACCTATCGTCGCAACGACCAGCGCAACGATTGCGTAGATTTGCACTTTGTTATGAATTGCTTATCCCCGTTTATTGTAATCTTTATATTTGATTCGGGTTGCCCGCCGACTCACAGCCTGATCATGCCAGGCAATGGTCATACATGACGCCAGTATAGAGTAAAGCAAGCGGGTATTTCTATTGATTAGGGTCAATTCCGCAGGCATTGCGGCCGGGATATATTGTGCCAGACGCGGGTCGCCGGCATAGAGAATCGTGAGAATAGCCCGCCAATACACAGCGGGCTTGAATCCTCACTAATATTGGGGATTATTCTACAGCAATCCTCCCTTCGTTCTTTTTGATGGTAGCCGCACCGATTCCGCGAACAGCCGATAGTTCCTCCGGCGTATAGAAACGGCCATGCTCATCCCGATAGATAATAATGGCCTGGGCCCGGTTTGGGCCGATACCATCCAATACCTCGGCCAGCGCTTCGGCATCCGCCTCGTTAATATTAACAGTCATCGCAGTGGCCATGTCCCCCGATTCGGTATTATCGGCCAGAACAAGATTGCCATAGCAGAACACCAGTACAGCAAAAAAAGAAATAAACAGTTTGTGCGCTTTCATAACTCTCTCCTCGTATGGGTTGATTGACGCACAACCAGATTACCCGGAGAGACGATTGAATGAAGTAGGAGATGTCTGAAAAGCAGGTGCGATAAGGCGGTTTTGATCTGCCCGTCGTTTCGACCGGAGTGGAGAAATCTGGCACTCGAGATCTCTCGACTTCGCTTCGCTTCGCTCGAGATGACATTGTCGCTGTCATTTCGACCGGAGTGGAGAAATCTGGCACTCGAGATCTCTCGACTTCGCTTCGCTACGCTCGAGATGACAAATGGGGGTTTACTCGCCCTCAAGCCCGAAAATTGGCTCTATGGTGCCCCACTCCTTGCAGCTGGGGCAGTTCCAGCGCATGCGTTTACCGTCGAAGCCACAGTTGCTGCAGCGGTACGCAGGTTTATCGGCAACTAACGCTTCGGTAAAGCTGCGCAGGATGGCGAGGTTTTCGCGAGCAACACCGTCGGTATTATCGATGTGCAGGTCAATCAACTGCGTAAGGCCACGAATGGTCGGATTTTTCTTGAGATGATTGGCAATAAACTTCGCCACCGCTTCATCCCCCAGTTCATCCCGAATACTGCGAGCCAGCGTAAGCACAATTGAAATTGAAGGTGTCACTTCCAGGCACTTCAGCAGATAGTCGCGCATGTCCTCCTGTCTGGCGTCGCCTTTTTCATAGGCAAGCGTCAAAGTATCCAGAGACTCGGGCACGAACACGGGGTTTTGGTCCTTGATTCGCTGGAGTGCGCGAATTGCGTCGTCATAAAGGCCTTGCTGCATTTCCAGACGACCCTGCACGAGGCTGACACGAGCATTGTTGGGATCATGGCCGATGGCTTCCCTGATCGCTTTCCTGGCTCCCTCGATATCGTCTGCCGTTAGCTTTTCTTCGGCTATCTCGCAGTAATAATGAGAGACGGCCTGATCATAACGCGTGGATTCTTCACCGACAGCCAGCCACTGGGCCGTTTCGATGGCACGGTGCCAGTCTTTCTCACGCTCGTAGATTTCAACGATGAGTTTGAGGCTTTCCCGTCTGATTCTACCCTCTTCCCGGGTGAGGTTGAGCAGCACGTCTTCCGCCCGATCCAGCAGGCCGGCCAACAGATAGTCGCGAGCGAGTTCGAGCTGGACATTGAGCATGGTTTCCTTTTCCAGCTTCGCTTTGGAGAGAATATTTTCGTGAACGATTACCGCTTTCTCGAGCTCGCCCCGACGGCGCAGCATGCCACCAAGCGCCAGGTGAGTCTCGAGCGTATCGCGGTTCACTTCCAGATCCTGAATCAGTGTTGCGACCGCCCGGTCAGGTTCCTCATTGAGCAGATAATTCAAACCTTGATAATAATTCGGGCCAAGAGTCTCCGGCGTCTTCGCGCGCTCACGGCGGCCCAGCCACCAGCCGATGCCGATAGCCACCACCATGAGTAAATATAATAGCCAGTTCTCCACAATCTGATCCATCTGTACTGGTCCCGCGTGTATATTAGTGTCGAAAAAAGGGGAAAAAGTTTAACGGGTCGCCTGTTTGTCAGTGACCTGCTTATTGGCCTGGCGAGCTTTGAGCCGAAGTTTTGCATTGGACCAGGTGTTAAGCAAAACACCGAACAGAACACCCACCACAAACGCTGCAAGTATCCACCAGGAGAGAGGCCACTCTGGTGTTTGATAGCCCAGAAATCCAAGCCGGGCCTGCTGACTGTTATCGGCCGCTGCAAGCAGAGCTACCACGAAGATGGCTAACAGTAGCAGGCGAAACAACCAACGTTTGATCAAGTTCATGCATTGTACCAGTTATCAGTTGCTCCGACCGTCATCCCGGAAATTGCGGAGCAATTATCCTACCGTCATCCCGGAAATTGCGGAGCAATTATCCTACCGTCATCCCGGAAATTGCG
>JBBDSF010000160.1:11260-14255 GCA_040905125.1 Pseudomonadales bacterium
TCGCTGACCCGCATGCTGTTGTTCACCCGCTCTCGAAGTTCCTTGCCGGGTTTGAAATGCGGTACATACTTGCCGGCCAGGTGGACCTTTTGACCGGTCTTGGGATTTCTCCCAAGACGCGGCGCACGGTAGTGTAAGGAAAAACTGCCAAAACCCCGGATCTCGATACGCTCGCCCTCAGCCAGCGCGCCGGCCATATGATCAAGCATCATTTTGACGGCCAACTCCACATCTCTGGAAGACAACTGGCTTTGGGTACCCGCGATTCTCTCTATCAATTCCGACTTGGTCATGTCAGTTCATTCTGAGTCCGCTTATTCGGATTCGTCACTCTGATCCATCTGTTGTCTGATCAGGTCACCGATGGTCGTAGGATTGGATTCTTCCTGTTTCTCCCGATGTTCTTGAACCGCAGCGTCCTCGTCAGCCTGATCCTTGGCCTTGATCGACAAACCGATAACACGGTTCTTGCGGTCAACGCTGATGATCCTGGCTTCCACATCATCCCCCACGTGTAGCGCATTGCGGGCATCTTCGACGCGGTCTTGACTGATCTCGGAGGCCTTGAGCACGCCTTCCACTTCTTCGGCCAGCTCAACAATAGCCTGCTTGGCATCCACTTCCTTAACCTTGCCATTCACAATCGCGCCGCGCTCGTTTACGGAGACATAGTTGTTGAAGGGATCTTCTTCAAGTTGCTTGAGCCCAAGGGAAATTCGTTCACGTTCGGCATCAATCGACAGAATGACTGTTTCGATTTCATCGCCTTTGGTAAATCGTCGGACAGCCTGCTCGCCCGGTTCGTGCCAGGAGATATCAGACAGATGCACCAGACCGTCAATGTTGCCTTCAAGCCCAATAAATATACCGAAGTCTGTAATGGATTTGATATAACCGCGGATACGGTCGCCCTTGTTGTGCATGGCGGCGAATTCTTCCCAGGGATTGCCCTGACATTGTTTGATGCCCAGGGAGATGCGCCGGCGCTCTTCGTCAATGTCGAGCACCATTACTTCTATCTCGTCACCGACCTGAACCACCTTGGAGGGATGAACGTTGCGATTGGTCCAGTCCATCTCGGAGACGTGTACCAGACCTTCGACGCCCTCTTCCAACTCGGCAAAACAACCGTAGTCAGTCAAGTTGGTGACGCGCGCCATGGTACGCATACCTTCCGGATAGCGTTCGGTAATAGCGATCCAGGGGTCTTCGCCAAGTTGTTTCAGACCAAGGGAAACGCGATTACGTTCGCGATCGAACTTCAACACCTTGACATTAATTTCATCGCCCACGGAAACGATTTCACTGGGATGCTTGATGCGCTTCCACGCCATATCGGTTATGTGCAACAGACCGTCGACACCACCCAGATCAACGAAGGCACCATAGTCGGTGAGGTTCTTGACGATACCCTTGACCTCCTGACCTTCCTGCAGTGACTCCAGCAGGGCCTCGCGCTCGGCGCTGTTCTCTTCTTCCAGCACGGAACGTCGGGACACGACAACATTGTTGCGTTTCGGATCCAGTTTAATGACCCTGAATTCCAGTTCCTTGCCTTCAAGGTGTTCAGTTTCGCGAAGCGGGCGAACATCGACCAGAGAACCGGGCAAGAACGCGCGTATTTCGTCGATTTCAACGGTAAAGCCACCTTTGACACGGCCACTGATCGTACCCTTGATGACCTCACTTTTTTCATAGACGTCTTCCAGCATTTGCCAGGATTCAGCACGTTTGGCTTTTTCCCGGGACAGACGCGTCTCGCCAAAGCCGTCATCAACGGCTTCCATGGCAACCTTGACGGCATCGCCAATCTCGACATCGAGTTCGCCATTTTCATTCAGGAACTGGGATCGGGGGATGATCCCTTCAGACTTGAGTCCCGCGTGGACGGTAACCCATTCATTATCTATATCGACGACAACTCCGGTCACGATGGAACCGGGTTTCATATCGACGGTATTTAAACTCTCTTCAAATAGCTCCGCAAAACTTTCGCTCATTCAATTCAATCCTGGGCTTGAGCCCCACTAATTAACCGCACGCCAACCGAACGCGGGTCTGGTTTATATTTTGGCTTGAATCGATACCGATGGTTGGCGTATCCGACTCAGCCCAGCTTTTCAGTTACCGCGTTCAGTACCTGTTCGAAGACCTCATCAATGGTCATATCAGTACTATCAATAACGGTGGCATCCTCGGCCGGCCGCAGCGGGGCTACCTCTCGGTTCATGTCCCGATCGTCCCGAGCCTGGATACTCTGGAAAAGGTCGTGCAGACTAACACCAATTTCCTTATCTATCAACTGCTTATGACGCCTCCGGGCGCGCGCTTCTGCGCTGGCCGTTAGATAGATTTTAAGGAGCGCGTCAGGGAACACGATCGTGCCCATATCCCGGCCATCTGCAATAAGCCCCGGGGGCTTGATAAAGGATCGTTGCAGGTCCCGGATGGCATCCCGCACAGAGGCCATGGGAGCCACCTGCGAGGCATCCACACCGGCCTGATCGGTACGAATCTCCCGCGATACATCTTCCTGATTTAACAAGACTTTTAGCGGATCTTCCGGGTCATCCGTGGGCGCAAAGCGGACATCGAGTTGGCGAGCCAGGCCTTCCAGGGCCTTCTCGTCATCGAGGGAAATCCCCTGTTTCCTCGCCGCCAGGCCAATCAGCCTGTACAGCGAGCCACTATCCAGAATGTGAAAACCAAGATGCCGGGCCAGACGGTGGGAAATGACTCCTTTGCCGGAGCCCACCGGGCCGTCGATGGCGATGACGGGGGAATCTGAAGCATCTGAATGTTGAGTTTTATTGGTCAATTCGGGGTCCTTAAGAAACGGCTTCGAGCTTCGAGCGACGAGTTGAGAGCTGCAAGCCGGGCGGGTCATTTCGGAAATAACGAGGGCATTGTCCCCCCGTCATCCCGGAATTCCGCGTCAGCGGAATATCCCCCGTCATCCTGGAATTCCGCGTCAGCGGAATATCCCCCGTCATCC
>JBBDSF010000160.1:14355-15498 GCA_040905125.1 Pseudomonadales bacterium
CCTTCGGCATTTCCGGGATGACGATCCCTCTCCCAATTCAAAACCCGAAACTCCATATCTCTAAGCTCGTCGTTCGTAGGTCGTAGCTATTTTTTTTGTTCCTCCAACAATGCGGTGAAATGATCCCTCGCTTTCTTGGCGCGAGCAAACACCTCGGCCAATTCGTCATGCCGGCCCTCGGCGATCAGAGACCTCAACTTTTCCACGTCATTCAAAAAGCGGTCCAGTGTTTCCAGAACGGGGCCGCTATTGGCCTGGAAAATATCCCGCCACATGACCGGGTCCGAGGCCGCAATGCGGCTAAAGTCCCGAAACCCGCCGGCTGCATAGTCGAAAATTTCCAGGCTATCGCTACCGGAGGCCAGGGTATCCACGAGGGCATACGCCAACAAGTGTGGCAAATGGCTGGTCTGGGCCAGGACCGAATCGTGATATTCGGGATCCATTTCCATCACCCGGCTGCCCAGCGCTTCCCACATGGCTCGCACCGTCAAAGTGGCATCGGGGCTTGTTTCCGCAACAGGTGTCAATATGACTTTATGCCGGGAAAACAGATCGCCGTCCGCCGCATCGACTCCATGTCGCTCCGAACCGGCAACAGGATGGCCAGGTACCAGAATATCGGGTATCTCCCCGAATACATTTTTGGCCGCCTCCACTACCAGGCCCTTCACACTGCCCACATCGGTAATAATCGTGTTCGGCGACAGGACGTCGTGAAGGCGTTCCAATGTCGGCTGGATAGCCATCACAGGGACGGCGATCACCACCAGTTCGGCGCCCGCGACGGCTTCCCGCATCGATGCCGATGCGTTGTCGATCAGGCCGAGATCCAGCCCCCGGGCCGTATTTTCCGGGTTCTGGTCCCAGGCCCTAATTTCTTTTACCAGGCCGCGGGATTTTAGCCCGGCAGCCAGGGAACCGCCGATCAGGCCCAGACCGATGATGGCGACGCGATTAAACATAAAAAGGCAGTTGCGAGTTGCGAGTTTCGAACTGCGAGCTACGAGCTGCGAGCTCCGAGCTCCGAGCTACGAGCTGCGAGCTTCGAGTCGGGCGGGTGATTCCGGAAATACCGAAGGCACACTCCCGCGTCAGGGGAATATCTCCCGTCATCCCGGAATTCCGCGTCAGCGGAATATC
>JBBDSF010000160.1:15598-24485 GCA_040905125.1 Pseudomonadales bacterium
AACTCGAAACTCGCAACTCGTAACTGCATTTTTCGTAGCTCGCAGCTCGTGGCTCGTAGCTTAAATCTCATACCACCGCCCTCAATGCTTCGACGAATCGTTCATTTTCTTCCGGCGTGCCGACGGTGACGCGCAAGTGATTCGGTAATTCGTACACGCCGATTGGGCGAACGATTACTCCTTGCTGTAGCAGCGCCTCATAGACGGGCATGGCGTCGCGGCCGAAATCAATCGTTAAAAAGTTGGCTACTGATGGAATATAGCCGAGGTTCATTTCCTTGCAGGCGCCAGTCAAGTAATCCAGTCCCTCGCGATTTAATTGCACCGACTTGCTAACGTGGTCCTGATCCTCCAGCGCTACCCATGCCGCAGCGAGAGACATGGCGTTAACGTTGAATGGCTGTCGAACCCGGTTCATCAGATCCGCGATATCGGGATGACTGACAGCATAGCCGACCCGCAGTCCTGCCAGACCGTACGCTTTTGAAAATGTGCGGGTGACCACCAGATTGGGATACTTGTCGATCAACTTCATTCCGTCCGGATACTCCGGTTCTTCCACGTACTCGAAGTAAGCCTCGTCCAGTACCACCAGGACATCCTCGCGCACGTTATCCAGGAAGGTGATCAAATCTGAACGGGTGACCCAGCTACCGGTGGGGTTATTGGGGTTGGCTATAAACACCATGCGAGTCTTGTCCGACACAGCGGCCAGGGTCGCCTGCAGATCCTGGGCAAAGTTGCGTGCAGGGATCACCGTCAGCGTGGCTCCAATCGCCCGCGTCACCAGGGGATACACGACGAACGAGTGCTGTGAGACGATGGATTCGTTGCTGGTATTCAGGTAGACGCGAGCCAGCAGCTCAAGGAGCTCGTTGGATCCATTGCCGATGGTCAAGCGTTCCGGCGATGTGTCGAGGAATTCACTCAGTTTGTTTTTCAGGTGGAAGGCACTACCGTCCGGGTATCGTGCAATCTCGGCAACAGCCGTTTCGATACTGGCTCGCACGCGCGGACTCGGTCCTAACGGATTTTCGTTGCTTGCCAGTTTGATAACGTTGGATAAACCAAGCTCGCGTTCCAGCTCCTCGATCGGTTTGCCGGGTTGGTAGGGCTGGAGTTCGCGGATGCCCGGGGCGGCGAGATCGATGAAATCAGTCAATGGTCGTGTTCTCCGGGTCTGTATTCATTTGTCATCTCTGCCGAACAAAGTGACTCATTAGCGTCATCCCGAGCCGACACGAACGTGTCGTCTTGAGCGAGGACCCAAAGGGCCCAAGCGTCAGCGAGTCGAAAGATCTCGAGGCGGGATTTCTCCACTTCGGGCTTCGCCCTCCGGTCGAAATGACAAGGGGGCGATTTCGCACTTGGGCCCTTGGGTCCTCCGGTCGAAATGACACAATATCAGCTCGCAATCGCCCGCGGATAGCTGCCGAGCAACTTGACATCAAGGGCCTCGTGGTCGATTTCGTCCATCACTTTTTTGGTGTTTTCATCTTCGCAGTGACCCTCGAAGTCGATAAAAAACACATAGGACCAACGCCCTGTTTTCGACGGCCGGGTAATAATCGACGTCAGCGAAATACCATGGCGATGAAATGGCTCCAGCAGTTTGTATAACGCACCGGGCTGGTTCTGCGTGGATATCATGATCGAGGTCTTGTCATTACCGCTTGGACCCACGTCCTCACGGCCCACCACCAGAAACCGTGTGGTGTTGTCAGATTCATCTTCTATCTTTTTGGAAATAATTTTGAGGCCATAAGTCTCCGCAGCGATTTCACCGGCAATGGCTGCAGCGTTTCTTTCTTCAAGTACTTTTTTGGCCGCCTCGGCGTTACTGGTTACCGACACCCGTGGTATTCTGGGGAAATGTCCGTCCAGCCAGCGACGACACTGCGCCAGGGTTTGCTGATGAGAGTAGATACGCTCTATGTTGGCTTCTTCCGCCTCTTCGGGAATCATCAGATGATGATGAACTCTCAACTCGACTTCACCGCATATGCGCAGGCTCGAATCCAGAAAATTGTCCAGCGTGTGATGAATCACACCTTCCGTCGAGTTTTCCACCGGCACGACACCATAGTTGCAGGTTTCCGCCGCCACTTCCCGGAACACATCGTCTACCGTCACCATGGGCATGCCAACAATCGCATATCCGAATTGTTTAAGTGTAGCGAGATGGGTAAACGTACCTTCGGGCCCCAGATAGGCAATCTGAAGTGGTTGTTCCAGCGCCAGGCAAGCGGACATGATTTGCCGATAGACCTGCGCCACCTTTTCATTGGTGAGAGGACCCTCGTTGATCTCCATGATATGTCGCAAGACCTGGGCTTCACGTTCCGGGCGATAATAAATCGGCGCCACATCGCTCGACTCTTTCTGCTTGACATGAGCCACTTCCAGGGCGCAACGAGCCCGTTCATTGAGCAGCTTGAGAATTTCGGCATCGATGGTATCGATACGATCCCGTAGTTTGGTCAGCCAGTCTGCGTCCGAGGATTTCCGATCAGTCATTGCTTGTTTCGTCACTACCGATTTCATTGCTGACATCGGGTATGTCCTCTACATCATCGGGCTCCTGGACACGGGCAAGACCGACCAGACTTTCTCCCTTGCCAAGATTGATCAGCCGTACACCCTGCGTGTTTCTGCCCTGTACGGAAATTTCCTCGACCCGGGTTCGAACCAGCGTTCCCTTGTCACTGATCAGGATGACGCTGTCGCCCTGATATACCTGAATGGCACCTACCAGAGGGCCATTCCGTTGCGTCAGTTTCATACCGATCATGCCCTGTCCGCCGCGACCGATCACCGAGAAGTCTTCTATGTTGCTGCGCTTCCCATAGCCATACATGCTGGCAATCAGCAATTGCGCGTCTTTATCCGGAATGATCAGCGAAATCACTTCCTGATCCGGCTTCAGCTTGATGCCTCGAACACCTCGTGCCGTTCTCCCCATGGCACGAACGTCTGATTCCTTAAAACGAATAACCTTGCCGCCGCTGCCAAACAACATGACATCGCTGGTACCGTCTGTAATCGCGGCACCCACAAGGTGGTTATCATCCTCGAGTTCAATGGCAATCAAACCGGTGCTGCGCTGTCGGGAGAAATCCATCAGCGGAGTTTTCTTCACAGTCCCGTTCGCTGTAGCCATAAATATAAACTGATCTTGCCGATACTCACCCACGGGCAACATGGTCGTGACCCGCTCATCCTCTTCCAGCGGCAGAATATTCACGATGGGACGGCCTCTGGAGGCACGACTCGCCACCGGTATTTGAAAGACGCGTAACCAATACACTTTGCCGCGATTGGTAAAACACAAAATAGTGTCATGGGTATTGGCGACCATAAGCCGGTCGATAAAATCCTCTTCCCTGACGGAGCTTGCCGCTCTGCCACGACCACCTCTTCGTTGCGCCTGATAAGCATCGAGCGGCTGTGCTTTCGCATAACCCGCGTTGGAAAGGGTCACCACCATGTCCTGCTCGGTGATGAGGTCTTCCATGGTCAAGTCTTCCTGAGTCCCAACGATTTCCGTAAGTCGCTCGTCGCCATATTCGTCGCGAATTTCGTGCAATTCATCCCGGATCGTTTGCATGAGCCGCTCCGGGTTATCCGCGATATCCATCAAGTCCGCTATGGTGTCGATTATTTCCTTGTACTCTTCCAGCAGCCGATCCTGCTCAAGGCCGGTAAGGCGGTTGAGGCGCATTTCCAGTATGGCCTGGGCCTGTTCCGGGGACAGATAGTAGCTGCCATCATCCTTGAGACCATATTGGTCATCCATACCCTCGGGACGTGACGCGTCCGGCCCTGCCTTCTCCAGCATCTGCCGGACATTTTCCGACTGCCAGACATTTGCCACCAGTTTGTCTTTGGCTTCCTGGGTATTCTCCGAACTCTTGATGAGTTCGATCACCGGATCGATGTTGGACAGGGCAACGGCAAGGCCCTCCAACACATGGCCTCTGGCACGCGCGCGACGAAGCAGAAATACGGTACGGCGCATCACCACTTCGCGTCGATGCAACACGAACGCTTCGAGAATCTGTTTCAGGTTCAGAACTTTGGGTTCGCCCTCGACCAGGGCCACCATGTTAATACCGAATACGGTCTGCAGCTGCGTATGCGCATAGAGGTTGTTGAGTACGACTTCGCCGACCTCGCCCCGACGCAGCTCGATGACGATGCGGGTATCTGTCGCTGACTCATCCCGCAATTCGCTGATGCCCTCGATCTTCTTTTCCTTGACCAGCTCTGCTATGCGTTCCACCAACCTGGCACGGTTTAACTGGAAGGGAATTTCCTTGACGATGATCGTCTCTCGGCCGCTCGATTCATCCTGCAGGATTTCTGTGCGCGCTCGCACCTGGATGCGACCCCGGCCCGTTCTATACGCCTGCACGATACCGCCTCTGCCGTTGATGATAGCGGCAGTCGGGAAATCCGGCCCCTTGATGTGTTCCATCAATCCGTCGACGTCGATGTCCGGATTGTCTATCAAGGCCAACAGGCCATCGACGACTTCCGTCAGATTGTGGGGCGGAATGTTCGTGGCCATACCGACGGCAATGCCGCTGGATCCGTTGACCAGTAAATTGGGTATCTTCGATGGCAGCACCACGGGCATTTGCAGGGTGCCATCGTAGTTTTCCACATAATCGACGGTTTCCTTGTCCAGATCGGCCAGTAATTCGTGGGCGATCTTTTCCATGCGGATTTCCGTATACCGCATGGCCGCCGCACCGTCACCGTCCAGGGAACCGAAGTTGCCCTGACCGTCCACCAGCGGATAGCGCATATTGAAGGGCTGCGCCATCCTGACAATCGTGTCGTAGGCCGCATTGTCGCCGTGAGGATGATATTTACCGATAACATCGCCGACGATACGCGCGGATTTCATGTACGCCCGGTTGTACGCGTTATTCAGCTCATTCATGGCGAACAGCACGCGTCGGTGAACCGGTTTCAAGCCGTCCCGGACATCGGGCAAGGCGCGACCAATGATGACGCTCATGGCGTAGTCCAGATAGGACTGCTTGAGCTCGTCTTCGATATTGATCGTATTCAGGTCGTTGTCAGAATAGTCAGACATTAATAATCTTTAGTTCCGGGCGGGGCGGTGAAATTCAGCGTAAATGGATCCCGCAAAAGCACCGGAGTATACCATAAGAAGAACGTGCTGGCGCACTAGAGAACGCGCTTCGCGCTACAGGACGCTTCGCTACAGATGAGAGAACAGAACGTTTTGTTTTCTGTAGCCCGAAGAGCCTGCGCTCGCGGAAGCGAGGGGCGTTCTGTAGCGAAGCGTTCTGTCGTCTGTAGCGCGAAGCGCGTTCTGTAGCGGGGCGTTCTGCCGTATAATGGTGGTTTCGGCACGTCGAGTGGACCAATAATTAATGCCAGGTAATAACCCGTTTGTGGTGCATGCTCGCTGGATTGCCCCGGTCATACCTGAAGGCACGCTGCTGGAAGATCACAGTCTGGTGATCGAGGACGATCGAATCATCGACCTGCTGGCCAGTCAAGACGCCACGGAAAAGTATCCTGAGGCTACCGTGATGTCCCTGAATGATCACTTGCTTGCGCCAGGGCTGGTTAACGCTCACGGGCATGCGGCCATGACGTTGCTTCGAGGTTACGCCGACGATCGACCGCTGATGGATTGGTTGGAGAATTATATATGGCCGCTGGAAGCACAAGTGGTGGATCCGCGGTTCGTGTATGACGGGACGACGCTTGCCGTGGCAGAAATGATTCGAACCGGGACCACGTGTGCGGCGGATACCTACTTCTTCCCGGCAGCAGTGGCCAAGGCTTTCTCGGACCATAAATTTCGCGGGCAGGTTTGCATGCCTGTGCTGCAATTCCCGAGCGCCTACGCGAACGATGAAGACGATTACATCCACCAGGGGCTGGCGTTTCGCGATGACTTTGTCAAGCATGATCCGCTCATTACCACTGCATTTGCCCCGCATTCACCCTATACGGTCAGTGACAACGGCTTTGAGAAGATCTTGCGATACGCCGAGGAACTTCCTGTCCCGATTCATCTGCATTTGCATGAAACCATCTCCGAGGTTGAAAGCGCCGTTGCGGAATCCGGTAAGCGCCCCTTCAAACGGATGTCTGATATGGGACTATTGTCACCCAATTTACAGACCATCCACATGACACAACTAAACGACGAGGAAATCGAGCAGCTGGCGGTAAACAATGTCCATGTGGCCCATTGCCCGGAATCGAATATGAAGCTGGCGAGTGGATTCTGCCCGGTGGATAAACTCCGGGCGGCCGGCGTCAATGTCGCTATCGGGACCGATGGTGCGGCCAGCAACAATAATCTGGATATGCTGGAAGAGCTGCGCACAGCCATGCTATTGGCCAAGGCTGTGGCCGGTGACCCGATAACACCCGATGCGCACGAGGCGCTCGCCATGGCGACGATTAATGGGGCGCGATTGCTCGGGCTGGATGATAAAATCGGTAGTCTTGAGGTAGGCAAGCTGGCAGACTTCATCGCGGTGGATATGTCGGCAATTAATTTGCAGCCGATATACAACCCTGTGTCACAACTGGCCTACGTGGCCACGGGACAAAATGTGAGCCATGTCTGGATCAATGGCGAGCTGGTGCTGGAAGAAGGTGAATATCGTCACCTGGATATCAATCGATTGCGACATGTCGTTGCCGAGTGGCAAACGACAATTAACCGGATTTCCCTATGACCGCAAACTACGATGAGACAGAAGTTTCGAAATTCGACGAGCTGGCCCGCAAGTGGTGGGACACGGAGAGCGAATTCAAGCCACTTCATCAAATCAATCCATTGCGAACCGGTTACATTGCCGATCGCGTCGCCCTCGAAGGCAAACGAGTGCTGGATGTTGGCTGCGGTGGCGGCATTCTAAGCGAATCGCTGGCTAAAGCAGGCGCGATCGTTACCGGCATCGATGTATCCGATGCACCGTTGAACGTGGCGAAGCTACACAAACACGAGTCCGGACTCGAAATTGACTATCGCAACATCACCGTGGAAGAACTGAGCGAAAACGAGCCCGGCGAGTACGACGTGATTACCTGCCTCGAAATGCTGGAACACGTGCCTGACCCTGAATCGATCATTGCCGCTTGCCGAAAGCTGCTGAAGCCGGATGGTGATCTGTTTGTGGCGACAATCAACCGAAATCCCAAGTCATACCTGCTGGCCATTATTGGCGCCGAATATGTACTCGGCTTGTTGCCACGCGGTACCCACCGTTACGAAAAACTTATCAAGCCATCCGAGATGGCCGTCTGGTTACGGCATACAGGCTTTCGGATCAACGATATCACTGGAATGACCTATAACCCTGTTACCGGGATCTATAAGTTGAGCCGTGATACCGATGTCAATTATCTGGTTCACGCCAGCGTTCGCGATTAGTCTGTTCGGCCGCCGGGGATGAACCAGCCAAGTACCCGTTCCTACATTTCCATGTCCAGTAATTTTACAATCCTGGCGCTTTTCGCCCTGGATATGCTGGGCATAGTGTTGATCTTCAACATCAATCATTGGCTGGTTGTCGGGCACCTTGCCGATACGGTGCTGTTGACCTGGAAGCTGATTATCGTCGCCGGGTTTACGTTCCTGTATTTCTATCTCATGGACCTGTACACCTTTGAATCGCCCCTTAGCCAACTCGGCATGCTGGAGAGATCCTTTATCGCGGTGGTGCTGACCGGTATCACAACGTCAATTACTGTTTACATTTTGGGCCCGGCTTTCATCGGCGGTTTTGTCGGTCGCGGCGTGCTCACCAGCAGCCTGATTATGGTATGGCTGTGGTCCCTGGTATCACGATATCTGTTGAATCATTGGCTCAAACAGCAACGCGGCCGGATCGGCTGGTTGGTTATTGCGGATAAGGACATGGGTTCGTTCGTACAAGACTTTCGCTCGCAGTACAAATATGAGCAATTATTGGTCCTGACGCCGCCGAACCAGAGCATCGACGAGTCCCAGGCAACGCTTGCGGGTACCTGGGATGATCTGGACAGAGTGCTGACAGAAAATAAGATTACCGGCATTATCGTCGGCGCGCCGGATCACCTGCCAGAAGAGCTGGTGGACCGGCTGATGAGAATTCGCATCAAAGGTTTGCGAATCTATCGGCTCAGCGATTTCTACGAGCAGTACCTGGCGCGGCTGCCAGTGTTTCATCTGAACCAGACCTGGATTGCCATGGCCCATGGCTTCGAGTTGATTCACAATCCCATCGGCCTGCGCTTCAAGCGATATGTGGACATTCTTATTGCACTGCTGGCCGGCGTCGTTCTGCTGCCGGTTCTGCTTGCGGTGACCCTGGCTATTTGCTTCTCCATGGGAAGACCGATCCTGTATCGCCAAATTCGTACCGGGGAAAACGGCACTGAATTCACCGTGGTGAAGTTTCGCACCATGGTCACCGGAGCTGAAGATGATGGTGCACAATATACGGCAGCAGACGACGCGCGTGTTACGTCAACGGGCAGATTGTTGCGCAAATTCCGCCTGGATGAATTGCCGCAGTTATGGAATGTCCTTAAAGGCGACATGAGCTTTATCGGGCCACGTCCGGAGCGGCCCGAGTTTATAGCAGATTTGCAACGCCGTATTCCCTATTACAATCTTCGCCACGTGGTTAAACCGGGCATTACAGGTTGGGCACAAGTCATGTATGGCTACGCGGATTCCGAGGAAGACGCGGTGGAAAAGCTTCAATATGATTTATTCTATATCAAAAATTATTCGTTGATTCTCGACATTTCCATTATGGTGAAGTCGTTGAAAGTGATTTTGTTTGGGACAGGACGGTGAAAGGCAGAACGGCCTGACGGCCTGGAGAACGGCCTTCGG
>JBBDSF010000161.1:0-7882 GCA_040905125.1 Pseudomonadales bacterium
AACTGTCCGCTACATGCCAATCCTGATCAGACGGATTTGGATCAGGACGGCGTGGGTGATGCCTGTGACCCGGACCGGGATGGTGACGGGGTTGCTAACGACGAGGATGCTTTTCCTGACGATCCGGAGCGCTCTAGCGATGTGGACGGTGACGGCGTTGAAGATTCCGCCGACAACTGTGTCAACACGGCGAATGTCGATCAGGCTGATCTGGATGGCGATGGTGTCGGCGATGCCTGTGATGACGATCGGGATGGTGATGAGGTTGCCAACGAGGAGGATGCCTTCCCCGATGACCCGGAAGAATCATCGGATAGTGACGAGGACGGCGTAGGCGATAACTCGGATCCGGATATCGACGGGGATGGTGTGGACAATGATCCGGATAACTGTCCAAACACACCCAACGAGGATCAAACGGATAGCGACGGCGATGGCATCGGCGATGCGTGCGATGATGACGACGGCAGCAACGGTGGTGACACCGGTGGCGGGGACCCCGGTACCGGCGCGGTATGGGATGAATTCAACTGGGATGAGGCTGACTGGCAGTAGCCGTTGGTCTGATCGGTGTAGAGAGATTGATTAACAATGTTCAGGAGAAACAAAATGAAGACAGGTAAATTATTAGGTTTTGTCGCTGCCGTTACCTTTTGCGGGCTTGCCAGCGCCGGTGAGGTGGATACGGGGTCGGTTACTACGTTCAGTGCGGGGGAGTCGGCGGTTGCTGCGGAGGTCAATGCCAATTTCAACGCATTGATTACCGCAATCAATGACAATGCCACTCGCATTGCAGAGCTGGAGTCGCCCGATAACAGCGTGGCCGGCCATACCTATACCGTATTCTTCGCCGGCAGCTTTCTGGCGGCCTCGGTGGATCGAGTCACCGATCCGGAAGGGCAAGACAACGGGCCGGAGTTCGGCTCGGTGGAAGAATTTGCGGGTGAGGGATCCTTTACGTTCGATCCTTCCAGTAATACCGGTTCAGGAGAAGTACGCGATACGGCAGGCGCCGAACTGGGGATCGGTAACGAGGGCGGCTTGTTTTTCGACAATGACGGCGCCGAGCAAACAAGTGAGCTGTTGACTTTCAGCTGGGAACAGGTTGGCAACAGGGTCACGGTCGACATCGTAGGCGAGGATTTTTCCCTGAATCTGGTCGTCAGCGAAGATGGCTCCATGCTGGTGGGTCAGGCGACAAGCACCGGGGTCGACACGTTCGATGAGGACACGGACGTCAACTTCAGCGATATCACCACGGTTATTCTTGTCCGCGATTGATTAATTGACTCCGGACACCGGGCAGCTGACGTGGCTGCCCGGCAAGGGTGCCTGCCGCTCGGCAATACTATGTGTGTTAACCTTCCGGTTACTTATCGTAAGCTGGAGCAGGCCATGATTTACTCTCTGGGTGATCGGCAAATCGAAATCAGGGGAGACGATTATTTTATTGCCGACAACGCCACGGTTATCGGTTCCGTGGTGCTGGAAAATAACGCCAGCGTCTGGTTCAACGTTGTCATTCGTGGCGACAATGACATCATCACCGTAGGCGAGAACTCCAATGTCCAGGATGGCTCGGTATTGCACACGGATGAGGGTATCCAGTTGACCATCGGCAAGAACGTCACCGTCGGTCACAAGGTCATGCTGCACGGCTGCGATATTGGCGAGAACTCCCTGATCGGTATTAATTCGGTTATCCTCAACGGCGCCAAAATCGGCAAAAATTGCCTGATTGGCGCTAATACCCTGATCCCCGAAGGCAAGGAAATCCCGGATGGGTCCCTGGTGGTGGGTTCACCCGGCAAGGTGGTCCGTGAACTGACCGAGGAGCAGATTCAGGGTCTGGAATACAGCGCCATGCACTATGTCGAGAACTTCAAGCGTTACAAACAGCAGCTCGTCCGGGAAGGGTGAAGAGCGAGAACGGCTGCGCCTACAGAACGGCCTTCGGCCTACAGCCTACAGATAATGAACGTCTCTAGCGTGGTGGATAATTGTGCGCTTATTGTTGGTACCAGGCACTTGCCATGCTGTTAACTGTAGCGCGGCGCGCGTTCTGTAGGCGCAGCCGTTCTGTAGCGAAGCGTTCTGTGAGCCCGTCAGGGCGTTCCGTAGGCCGAAGGCCGTTCCGTAGGCGCGTCAGCGCCGTTCTCTCTCTTAGGGGGCTTGGCAACTCGAGAGTATCGAGTTATAGTTTGCTGTCATGAATCTTATCGATAACACAGACGACCGTTTTATCCAGCCGGGCATCGCTGCGCCGGCCGCCTCCCTGTCTGTTGATCTGCTACTACGACTGCCGTTGTAGGCGGCCTGTCGAAATTCCTGCAACGTCCTGAATGTAACCTGTGCCTGCTTGCCGGCGGGCGTCCACGATTCAACCGGAAATGGTTTTCAAGATGAATGATCAATCGATAAATACGTCCATAGCTGAACAGAAAGCATCTCAAAAGCAGATGCCCTTTCACAAGTACAAACCTTTTAAGCCCATGTCTCTGCCAGACAGAACCTGGCCGGATAATATGATCACGGAAGCACCCCGCTGGTGCAGCGTTGATCTTCGGGATGGCAATCAGGCACTCATCGAACCGATGACGCCTGATGAAAAGACCAAAATGTACAACCTGTTGCTTGAACTGGGATTCAAGGAAATCGAAGTCGGCTTCCCGGCGGCATCGCAAACGGATTTCGACTTTGTGCGTATGATTATCGAAAACGACATGATTCCCGGTGATGTGGCCATTCAGGTCTTGTGTCAGGCACGGGAAGAGTTGATCGCTAAAACTTTCGATGCCGTGAAAGGTGCAAAGAAGGTTATATTCCATCTGTATAACTCGACGTCCACTGTCCAGCGCAAGGTCGTTTTCAATATGAGCCGTGAAGAAATCGTCGGGCTTGCCCGCGATGCGACTGAAATTGTCAAGCGATATGCGGTGGAAGCCGAGAAGGAAGGGATGGATATTACGCTCGAGTATTCCCCGGAAAGCTATACCGCGACTGAAATGGATTTTGCCGTGGAAATATGTTCCGCGGTGATGGATGTCTGGCAACCGAGCGTGGATCGTCCCATGATTCTTAATCTGCCTTCCACGGTAGAAATGGGTACGCCTAATATTTATGCGGATCAGCTCGAATGGTTCATGCGCCACTTGCCAGATCGCGACCGGGCGGTCATCAGTTTGCACACGCATAATGATAGAGGCACCGGCATTGCCGCTTCGGAACTCGGTTTGATGGCGGGTGCGGACAGGATTGAAGGTACCTTGTTCGGTAACGGAGAACGCACCGGTAACTGCGATATCATTACCATGGCCATGAATCTGTTTTCCCAGGGTGTCGATCCGAAATTGTACCTCTCGGACATGCCAAAAATCGTCTCCGTCGCTGAGGAATGTACCAAGATTCCGGTTCACGTACGCCAGCCGTATGCAGGCGACCTGGTGTTCACAGCCTTCTCGGGTTCGCATCAGGACGCGATTCGAAAGGGTATGGTCGCCGTAAAACAACAGGACCACGGTGGTTGGGAGGTGCCTTATTTGCCCATAGACCCTGAAGATGTAGGTCAGTCCTATCGCGAAACTGTGCGGGTTAACAGCCAATCGGGCAAGGGTGGCGTAGCCTTTGTGTTGGAGAGTTACTTCGGAATATCTCTGCCACGAGCAGTATTGTTAGAGTTTAGCCCCATGGTACAAAAACTGTCCGAGACGGACGGTGGAGAATTAAGTGCCGATGAGATCTGGGACCTCTTCGTCAAGGAATTTATCGATGTTCAGGGACCCTATCAACTTGTCGATTATCAGGTGCATGTCGAGTCGGAGAGTCTCGAAACCTGTGAAGCTCGTATCAAGGTAGGCGAGAATACAATGGACCTGAAGGGCAAGGGCTCGGGCCCGATAGATGCTTTCGTCGCGGGTCTGGTGGAAACACTCAACGAGCCGTTAAACGTTGTGGATTATCAGGAATACGCGTTAAACGAAGGTAAAGAGGCGCAGGCTATCTGTATTCTGGCCATTACCGATGATAAACAGCAAAAGTATTACGGTGTCGGCATCAGCCAGAATACGATTACGGCAGCGTTTAAGTCCATCATCGCTGCGATCAACAGGAAATGGCGGTGAAGCAGTAACAGTTACGAGTTTCGAGTTGCGAGTTGCGAGTTACGAGTATAGTTTTACCGGAATTCGACCTGTGTTGGTTCTACTCCCTTCCATGGAAACCAGTTGTAACCAACAAAGTCAATTCATCTCTGGACCCTGACTCGTAACTCGCAACTCGCAACTCGAAGCTCGCAACTCGCAACTCGCAACTCGAAACTCGAAACTCGAAGCTGCTTTACTCCGGCGCCTTCGAAACCTTCGCAGTCCGTACCATATTATCCTGTATCTGCACGATCTCGACTCGATAACCGCCGAGACTGACACATACATTGGATTCGGGAATATTCTCAAGGTATTCGGTGATCAATCCGTTCAGCGTCTTGGGGCCGTCCTGTGGCATCTCCCAGCCAAGCTGGCGATTGATCAGGCGAATGTGCATACCACCGTCAATGAGGTAGGCATCATCGTCAGTGGGATGGATATCGATGTTGGTGGCGGCCAGGTCGGTTGTAAATTCACCAACAATTTCCTCCAGGATGTCCTCCAGCGTCACGATACCCTGAATATCGCCGTATTCATCCACCACCAGCCCGATTCGTTCCTTATGTTGTTGAAAGTTGAACAGCTGCACCTGAAGCGGCGTATTTTCGGGTACGAAGTAAGGCTCGCTGGTTTCCTGTAGCAGGGCTGCCTTGGTAATCTCGGACTTGGTCAGGAATTTGGCTGCGTTACGGAGATGCAGTATACCGATGACCTTATCGATGTCGTCCTTGAATACCGGCATTCGCGTATGCTGGGAAGAGCGAACCTGACTAATAATTTCATCGATATCATCATCAATGTCGATACCGACAATGTCCGTCCTGGGAACCATAATGTCGTCTACTGTGACTTTCTCGAGGTCCAGAATACCGAGCATCATGTTCTGGGGCTGTGCAGCGATATGGGAACCTTCGTAAACCACCGTGCGCAGTTCGTCGGGACTAAGGTGGTCACTTGACAGATCTGAATCGGAACGAATACCGATCAGGGCCAACATGCCGTTGGCGAAACCATTTACCAGCCATACGAACGGATACGTAATCCATAGCAAGGGCAGAAGGAGATATGAAGATGGTAATGCGATCTTCTCAGGGTAGGCGGCCGATATTGTCTTGGGCGCGACCTCGGCAAATATCAAAAACACAATCGTGCAGACGACCGGCGCTATGGCGACACCGGATTGCCCAAACACCTGAAGTGCCAGTATCGTCGCCAGGGATGCAGCGGTAAAGTTGGCGAGGTTATTACCAATCAGGATCACACCGAGTAATCGATCGGGACGTTCAAGGAGACGCGAGGCCCGTCTCGCCCCTCCGTGTCCCTCATTCGATAAATGCCGGAGACGGTAGCGGTTAACTGCCATCATGGCCGTCTCGGACCCGGAAAAGTAAGCGGAGATAATGATCAGCGCGAGAATCGAGCCGGATAAGAAGGCGATAGATGGTTCGTCCAAAGAAGGCGGGCCTCGTGTAGCCAGGGGGAATCAGTTGTAATGGATTGACTGCCGCAGTGTCAAGGTGTCAAACATAGCCAAGAATCATCTGGAGAACAAACTTGGTGCCGAAATAACCGAGCGCCAGCAACAAAAACCCGGAAAGCGTCCATCGACAAGCGATTGCCCCGCGCCAGCCCAGGCGATAACGTCCCCACATCAGGATCGCAAAAACCATCCAGGCGGCCATGGTGATGATGGTGTGATGAAGTAAACCTGGCCAGGCGATGTTGCGAAGAAACAAAAATCCACTGGCGATGGATAAACTCAAAAAAATCAGGCCGAACCACAGCATCTCGAAAAGCAATGCTTCCATAGTCTGTAGCGGAGGGAGGTTTTTCAATACCTCCAGTTTGCGATGCCGTAATTCGTAATCGCCGAACGACAACAGCGCTGCCTGAAAAGCGGCAATAGTCAATACGCTGTAGGCGACGATGGACAGTATGATATGAATCAGGATACCAGTTGAAATGTCAGTCTGAGGCGTATACATGTCACGGGTGGCCAGCGCACAAATGATGGTGATGAGCGCCAGTGGGAATAACAGAATAAAAAGGTTGTCCACTTGCCTTCGCAAGCTGCTGAGCAGAACGATGGCGGATATGGCGAGGGCAGTCATCGTGGCCATGGAAAAAAAGCCCAGATTGATCCCGGCCGCTGTATAGATCTCCTGATAGCTGAACACGGCATGAGCAAAAATCGCAAGCAGGCCGACGGTTCGCACGATACGCCGCTTGCCGGGAATGTCCCGCTTCAGCCCGGCGAGTTGAATAATGCCGCCCGCAAAATACAGCAGCATCGCAACAATTCCTGGAATTAAAATATTCATTTTTTGGGACTGAGCTGGTCGCTGATCAATAATGCCTTAAACATCAGTTATAATAACAGGTTCACTCTATATCTGACTCGGATTTGTTGTAGTGTTTGACTCATTGAGCGAAAGATTAACTGCTTCCGTCGGCAATATTACCGGCAAAGCCAGATTGGCCGAGGACAATATTCAGGACACCTTGCGTGAAGTGCGCATGGCGTTGCTGGAGGCGGATGTTGCCCTGCCCGTCGTTAAGGATTTCATCGATCAGGTGCGGGAACGGGCTTTGGGACAGGAGGTCTCGCGTAGCCTCTCTCCCGGCCAGGCGTTTCTGAAAATCGTCAACGACGAACTGGTCCGGGTAATGGGCAACGAGTCCACCGGCCTGGATTTGGCTACCCAGCCCCCTGCAGTCGTGCTGCTCGCGGGTTTGCAGGGTTCCGGTAAAACCACCTCGGCCGCCAAACTGGCACTTTGGCTTAAGGAAAGAGAGAAAAAGTCCGTCATGGTCGTGAGTACCGACGTGTACCGGCCGGCTGCCATCGATCAGCTGCAGGTGCTCGCCGGAGAGGCCGAGGTTCACTTCTACCAAAGTCGCTCGGATCAGAAACCCGCAGATATCGCCAGCAACGCACTGGACGCGGCCCGAAAGCAATTCGTGGACGTCCTGATCGTGGATACCGCAGGCCGGCTCCATGTGGATGAGGACATGATGTCCGAAATCCGCGAGCTGCACGGCATACTGGGCCCAATTGAGACCCTGTTCGTCGTGGATTCCATGACGGGTCAGGATGCGGTGAATACCGCGGGTTCGTTTCATGAAATATTGCCTTTGACCGGTGTGATATTGACCAAGGCCGACGGTGATGCCCGGGGTGGTGCCGCTCTATCGGTACGGCACGTAACAGGAAAGCCCATCAAGTTTATGGCGGTGGGCGAAAAAATCGACGCTCTGGAAGTGTTCTATCCAGAGCGGGTTGCTTCCAGAATCCTGGGCATGGGCGATGTCATGTCGTTAATCGAGGAAGCAGAACAGAAGGTCGATCAGAAAAAGGCGAAGAAATTCGCGAAGAAATTGAAAAAGGGGAAAAAATTCGACCTTGAGGACTTTCGCGATCAGATTCAGCAGATGAACAGCATGGGTGGCATCGGCGGTATGATGGAAAAATTGCCGGGTATGGGGCAGGTCAATCAGGCAGCTCGGGATAAGGTAAATGACAAGTCATTCAACCAAATGGAGGCGATTATCAACTCCATGACCCCCAATGAAAGGCGTTATCCGGACAGTATTAATGGCTCCCGCAAGCGACGTATAGCCAACGGCTCCGGCACCCAGGTTCAGGATATCAATCGCCTGCTGAAGCAGCACAAACAGATGCAGAAGATGATGAAAAAGCTGTCCAAAAAGGGCGGGATGGAGAATATGATGCGGGGTCT
>JBBDSF010000161.1:7982-23818 GCA_040905125.1 Pseudomonadales bacterium
CGAGTTTCGAGAAGATCAGCAGGCGGCAACTTGTGGCCTGCAGCTCAGGGCAGCCGCGGCGTCCCCATTTGCCATCCCGAGCGCAGCCCCCGACATTGTCATCCCGAGCGAGCGTAGCGAGTCGAGGGATCTCATAGTCCGAGATTTCTCCACTCCGCGCTAACGCGCTTCGGTCGAAATGACGGATGGCCAGGACCCCGTGATTTTAGGCTCGAAATGCGCCTCTTTTTACCGTACAATACCGCCCCTTTCGGCATGCACTGGGCCGACAGTATAAAAATTTTTCAGGGAAATCAGATAGATGGTTATTATTAGGTTAACCAGAGCGGGCGGCAAAAAGCGACCTTTTTACCATATTGCGGTTGCTGACCGGCGTGACAGGCGAGATGGCCGCTTTGTTGAACAAATTGGCTTCTTCAATCCCGTGGCAAAAGGCGGTGAAGAAAGGGTGCGGCTGGACCTCGAGCGAGTAGAGTACTGGGAAAAGCAAGGTGCTCAGATCTCCGGGCGCGTCAAGCATATCGTCAAGGAATACAGAAAGGCTGCAGCCGGAGACGCGGCGGCCTGATAGAGCATGTGCCGGCTGTGGATAGGGAAGCGCTGTTAGTTGGACGTGTAACCACGCCATGGGGACTAAACGGCTGGGTCAAAATATTTTCGTACACTGACCCCATAGAACAGATATTCAGTTATAACCCGTGGCAGCTATGGAAAGATGGTCAACGGACCTTGAATATGGAAGAGAGCAAGGTCCACGGTAAGCATCTGGTTGTCCGGCTGGAAGGAATTGATGATCGGAACAAGGCAGAGTCGCTGGCCGGTGCGGAAGTCTGGATAGATACGGCGCAGCTACCGGAACTGGAAGATGGAGAATATTACTGGCACCAGCTTGAAGGGCTGACGGTTATTAATGCTGAAGGTGAGGTGCTCGGTGATGTGCGTCATCTTACCGCGACGGGTGCTAACGACATACTGGTGGTTGAACCAACGGTAAGCAGTGTTGACGAACATGAACGTCTCATTCCATATGTAGAAGATAACGTCGTCAAGCAGGTTGATCTCGAGAGTCGAAGGATACTGGTTAGCTGGGACGCCGATTTTTAGGATAGCCGATGCGCGTGGGAATTGTTTCGTTATTCCCGGAGATGTTTCGGGCGATCGCTGAATACGGGATTACCCGGAGGGCGATCGAGGCGGGGATTCTTGAATTGACCTTCTGGAATCCAAGGGATTATGCGACCGACAAGCATCGGACCGTGGACGACAAGCCGTATGGTGGCGGTGCGGGAATGCTGATGACAGCAGTTCCACTCAAGCAGGCTATCAGTGCCGCGCGAGCCGCATATGGCGGGGACTGCAAGGTGGTCTACTTGTCTCCACAGGGAGTCAAGCTGGATCAAGAAAAAGTGCAGGCGCTTTCGGAACGACAACAGATTGTACTTGTTGCAGGCAGGTATGAGGGAATTGACGAACGCCTTATTGCAGCGGAGGTCGATGAAGAATACTCCATCGGTGATTATGTGTTGAGCGGTGGAGAATTGCCGGCAATGGTGATGATAGACGCGATGACGCGTCTCTTGCCCGGTGCGGTGGGAGATCCGGAATCAGTGCAGCTTGATTCATTTGTTAGCGGGTTGCTGGATTATCCTCACTATACAAGACCAGAAGAGGTTGATGGAGAACATGTACCGGAAGTTTTGCTAAGCGGCAATCACGCAGATATTGAGCGTTGGCGTTTGAAGCAATCTCTGGGTCGTACGTTCGAACGGCGTCCGGATTTGATCGAAAAGCTGGATTTGACTGAAGAACAAAAGAAGTTACTGGACGAATATTGCCGCGAACAAAATTTGCAAAGACAGGGTTAAGAGGGAATGGCGATGAGCAACAATATAATCGATGAGCTCGAGGCCGAGCAGCTGAAACAGGATCTGCCCGACTTCCACGTTGGCGATACCGTGACGGTTCAAGTCAGAGTGCGGGAAGGAAACCGGGAGAGGTTGCAGGCGTTTGAAGGCGCGGTGATTGGAATACGCAATCGCGGTCTTAATTCCGCCTTTACGGTTCGCAAGGTGTCCCATGGCGTGGGTGTTGAACGAACATTTCAAACCCACAGCCCACAGATAGACAGTATCAAGGTGAAGCGCCGCGGCGATGTTCGCCAGGCCAAGTTGTACTATCTCAGGGAACGAAGCGGTCGCGCGGCCAGGATCAAGGAAAAGCTTTAAAGGCAGCTCGCAGCTCGCAGCTCGTCGCTCGTAGCTGCTCTTCTGGAAGCTGGAAGCCAGAAGCTGTAAGCTGGCCCCTATGGACGACCGCGTGGTAGAGGACTATCTGGACAGCCTCTGGCTGGAAAAAGGTTTGAGCCGCAATACGCTCAATTCATATCGGTCTGACCTGATTGCCTTTACCGCCTGGCTGGATAAACGTGGCAAACGATTGATCGATGTTCACCGGCAGGATCTTCTCGCTTACCTTGCCGCCAGGATGAGCGACGGTCTGAAGTCAAGATCTACATCCCGATCCCTTTCCTGTCTGCGTGGACTGTATCGTTACCTGTTACGTGAACGCCGCGTTAAAGAAGACCCGACACTGCAAATAGGTAACCCGAAATTGGGCAGGCCATTACCCGCTACTCTGACGGAATCCGATGTGGAAAAATTGCTTGCGGCGCCCGATGTCACCACCGCGCTGGGGTTGCGCGACAGAACCATGCTTGAAGTGTTGTACGCCTGTGGTTTACGAGTCAGTGAGCTTATCGGACTCAGGGTGACCAATATCAACTTGCAACAGGGTGTGATTCGAATCATGGGCAAGGGTAGCAAGGAGCGTTTGATTCCCATGGGGGAAGAGGCCATTAGCTGGATCAACCGCTATATGCGGGAGGGAAGGACCGACTTGTTGAAACAAAATCTGCATCAGGATTCGGTGTTTCCGAGTAATCGGGGTCATGGGATGACGCGACAAACCTTCTGGTATCGCATCAAACTGCATGCCAGGGTTGCAGGAATCGAGAAAAAACTGTCACCCCATACACTTAGACACGCATTTGCAACGCATCTTTTGAATCATGGTGCCGATTTGCGGGTGGTTCAATTATTGTTGGGACACAGTGATCTGTCCACGACTCAAATCTATACACATGTGGCTCGGCAACGTCTGCAGGAGTTGCACCACAAACATCATCCGCGAGGGTAAGTGTCGGTAGCTCGGCGGGTACTATTGGAACAGAAACGTTTGCAATCGGGTCCTGGCCTGAGGCAAAGTTTATAATGGACGACTGAGAGCAAAAATGATGAAACATACAATGATACCTTTGACGCCACTCCTCGGGTTCGCGAGGTTAATCGGGCTCATGGCTTTCATGGGCTTAACGGCGCCCACCGGGGTAATGGCCGGAGAGGGGGCTGCGCTTTCACCAGAAGAGATTGAGCGGCGGATGCACGTGGCGCGACCTGACATTCCGGTGGAATCCATCAAGGAGAGTTCCCTTAATGGTTTTTATGAAGTCGTTATAGCCGGAGGTCAGACGACTTTGTATGTCACGGAGGATGGGAAGCACTTTATCGCGGGCGATCTATACCGCATTGCGGAATCCGGGTTCGTCAATCTATCGGAAGAGTCACGTAAACAGGCTAGAAAAGAGCGGATTAGCGCCATTGATGACTCGGAGAAGGTAGTGTTTTCCCCGCCGGCGGATCAGGTGAAGGCGACCATCAACGTTTTTACCGATGTTGATTGCGGATTTTGTCGTAAATTGCACCGGGAGATATCCGAATTGAATGAGTTGGGTATTGCGGTCAAGTATCTGGCATATCCCCGCGAAGGAATTCACTCGGCGACGTATGACAAGACGGTTTCCGCATGGTGTGCCGACAATCCTCGTGAGGCGTTGACCCAAGCGAAACAAGGGAAGCCGATTGCGGAGAAGAGTTGCGATAATCCGGTTGCAGAACATTATCAACTTGGCAAGGAGCTCGGTGTTACCGGTACGCCTTCCATTATTCTTTCCGATGGCACGATGCAGCCCGGGTATTTACCAGCAAAGAAAATGGCCGAGCGATTGGGCCTCGAATGATACCCGGCAACCATCAATGTCCCTGTTTTTTCAGTGTGCCTGGTAAAATATCAGGCTAACGCTCGCCCTGGGCTCGCCGTCAGGCTTGTCCGTAGATAGTTTGGAACAACGTTGCAGAATCAGTCACTTGCCGTTCGGCACGCTGAGCGGCGTTACCATATCCAGGTCCAACGGAATCTGACACGAAACTTTATTGCCCATCTGGCGCACGGGATGTTGGGGCAGACCGGTTTTCGTCTGATCATGGCGCCAACATTTCTGCCTGCCTACATCATGCTTCTGTCCGGCGGTTCCCGGTTCACTGTCGGGCTGGCACTGTCTCTGCAGGCCCTCGGCATGATGCTCACGCCGATGGTCGGCGCGAATCTAATTGAACATCGCAAGCGGGTCTTGCCCGTCGGTTTTCTCACCGGTGGCGCCATGCGAGGGTCAGTCCTTTTAATCGCCCTGTCGGGCTTTATTCTGGAGGGTACTGCTGCGCTTGTCGCCGTAATGTTTTCCTTGGCACTCCTGGGACTGTTTCAGGGAATGCAGGGTGTCATTTTCAACTTCCTGATGTCCAAAGTCATTCCTGTGAAGAAGCGTGGAAGTCTGACGGGATTAAGGAATTTCCTGGCAGGAATCACCTCGGCCGCGGTTGCCTGGATAGGCGGTACCTATTTGATTGGTGATGTGCCCACGGCACAGGGTTATTCCTGGACCTTTCTGCTTGCCTTTCTGTTGACCAGCTTCGGGCTGTTGATGCTGGTTGCCGTAAAAGAGCCGGAACCTCCCACGGTTAAAGAAAAACAATCCTTTGGGGATCGTCTGGCTGATCTTCCGCAGATGTTGAGGGAAGATCCTGCGTTTGCCAAATATTTCATGGCGCGTTCGCTAGCCACGATGGGTCGAATGGCTATGCCCTTTTATTTTCTGCACGCGGGTGAGTCCATCGGCATTACAGGACAAACACTGGGGATTGTCACCTTTGCGTTTACCATGGCCGGCACTGTGTCCAATCTCATCTGGGGAGCTGTCGCCGACAAGACGGGGTTCCGGTCTACGTTTCTCATGTCTGTTGTGCTTTGGATTTTGAGCACATTACTGCTAATGGCTGCGGATGGCATGCTTGTGACGATCATCGTATTCATCGGCATTGGTGCCGCCGTTCAGGGTTTTCAGAATTCCTCTCAAAATCTGACATTGGAGTTTGGTCACCGTGATGATTTACCCCTGCGTATCGCGGTTGCGAATACGACATCGGAACTGGCAGGGACCCTGGGTCCCTTGTTTGGTGGCGTCCTGGCGAGTCTATTGGGATATCCTGCCGTATTTGTCGCTTCCATCGCATTTTTGGGCCTCGGTGGACTCGTTGTCGGATATTATGTTCCTGAACCAAGGAATCGACGGGCCGCATAGACTTCGGTAATATGCGCAGCCTTCATTTGTCGACATCAATGGACCAATCTGGTAATGGAAGAATTCCCACGAATCAAACGGTTACCGCCGTATATCTTCAGCATCACGGATTCCCTGAAACGGGAAGCCAGGGCGCGAGGAGAGGATATTGTTGACTTTGGAATGGGCAATCCGGATCAGCCGACGCCAAAGCATATTGTGGACAAACTGGTGGAAACCGTACAACGGGGAGATACCCATCGTTACTCCCAGTCCAAGGGCATACCGAGACTAAGAAAAGCGATATGTGATTGGTACAAAAACCGGTTCGATGTGGATCTCGACCCGGAGAACGAAGCAATCGTAACCCTTGGATCAAAAGAAGGTATAGCTCATCTGGCAATGGCGATACTCGGTCCCGGTGATACAGTGTTGGTGCCAAACCCGTCTTATCCAGTGCACCCCTATGGATTTGTTATCGCGGACGCGGATGTTCGTCATGTACCTTTGACACCGGATGTCGATTTCTTTTCGGAACTGGAAATTGCCATCAACAATACCTGGCCGAAACCCAAGGTGTTGGTCTTGAACTTTCCGGGTAACCCAACTACCCAGTGCGTGGATCTGGACTTCTTTCAAAAGGTGATACGGATTGCCAGAGAACATGAAATGTGGGTAGTGCAGGATCTGGCGTATGCGGATCTTGTGTACGATGGCTATGAAGTACCCTCAATACTGCAGGTCCCCGGGGCCAAAGATGTCGCTGTGGAATTTTTCACCTTGTCCAAAAGCTATAACATGCCCGGCTGGAGAATCGGCTTTTGTGTGGGCAACCCGACATTGGTTGGAGCGCTGGCACGCATAAAATCTTACCTGGACTACGGCATGTTTACGCCGATTCAGGTCGCCGCGATTTCGGCCCTGGAAGGAGATCAAGATTGTGTTGCAGAGATACGTGAAAATTATCGAAAACGGCGTGATGTACTTTGTGACGGCCTCAATTCGGTAGGCTGGAAAGTCACGCGCCCCAAGGCCACCATGTTCGTCTGGGCAAAAATTCCGGATCAATTTGCACACATGGGTTCGCTCGAGTTCAGCAAGAAACTGCTAATCGAGGCCAAAGTTGCGGTCTCTCCCGGTGTTGGCTTTGGCCAATACGGCGATGACCATGTCCGTTTCGCGCTGATCGAAAATGAACACCGTACGCGTCAGGCGATCCGGGGTATTCGGCGTATGTTTAAAAATTATGACAAGGGGAGTTGAGCATGGAAATCGGCGTCGGTATTTGTGGTCTTGGAACAGTCGGCTCGGCTACCTTTAATCTCATCAGGGACAACGCTGATGAAATTACGCGCAAGACGGGTGAGGTGATCAAGGTAGTGCAGGTGGGCTGCCGTCGTGATCCGCCCGACTGTGATCTGTCGTCAGTTGATGTGACCAGGGATATATTCGATGTCGTTAAAAATCCGGATGTATCCATTGTAATTGAATTGATTGGTGGTACCGATCCGGCGTTGGAATTGATCAAACAGGCGATTGCGAACAAAAAACATGTGGTGACTGCCAATAAGGCATTGCTTGCTCTGCATGGCGATGAAATCTTTGCAATGGCCCATGAAGCCGGTGTGTTCGTTAAATTCGAGGCGGCGATAGCCGGCGGTATACCGCTGGTGAAGGCAATCAGGGAAGGACTCGTCAGCAACAGGATTGAATGGCTTGCAGGCATTATTAATGGTACTTCTAACTATATACTTTCGGAAATGGAGGTAGCAGGTAATCGAAGCTTTGATGAGGTATTGGTTGAAGCGCAGGAGCTGGGATATGCGGAGGCGGACCCGACATTCGATGTGGAAGGAATTGACGCGGCCCACAAGCTGACCATTCTTGCTTCAGTCGCGTTTGGCATTCCGCTCAAGTTTGAGGCGACGTATACAGAAGGCATTTCGCACATCACGCCCGACGACATTCGTTTTGCCAGTGAGCTGGGTTATCGAATCAAGCATCTGGGCATTACTCGAAAGACTTTAAATGGCGTGGAGCTTCGAGTGCATCCCACACTGGTTGAGAAAGAGCAGATGTTGGCGCAGATAGACGGCGTCATGAATGCCGTAATGGTCGGCTCATCTCCGGCGGGGGCCACCATGTATTATGGCGCCGGTGCCGGTGGCGGGCCTACGGCTTCCGCAGTGGTTGCCGACGTAGTGGATGTAGTGCGGACCCTTGAGGGAGGCGGCGAGGTAGCCAATTTGGGGTTTGTCCCTGATGCCATAGAGGAGTTACCGATCCTCAAGATGTCGGATATCACCTCATGTTACTACCTTAAATTGAAAGTGTTGGATAAACCGGGTGTGATGGCGAGAATCTCGACGATACTTAGCCAGCACAACATCAGTATTGAGGCGCTGATACAAAAGGATGCCAGGTCGGGCGAGGCACCTATTGCGATTATTACGAATGAAATTATGGAACGATCGTTGGATGAGACCATCAATGAACTACAAGAGCTCGATGAAGTTATCGATCGTGTGGTCCATATCAGAGTTCAGGCCCTTTGACTGGTGACCCGGAGACTGGTTAGACGTAAGGTAGAACATGATCCGGGTGACTCCTCATTGTTGAGCCGGTTGTACGCGGTCCGAGGTATTACGAGTGTCGCTGACCGCGATCTTTCTCTACAGAAACTGCACAAGCCTGAAACCTTGAAAGACCTGGGGAAAGCTGCGAAATTGTTGGCCACTGCAGTCACGGAAGACCAACGAATTCTCATTGTGGGAGATTTCGACGCCGACGGCGCGACCAGTACCGCATTAATGGTCGATGCGCTGCGTTCCATGGGTGCGGTAAACGTCGACTATCTGATACCTGATCGATTCGAGTATGGTTATGGGTTGACACCGGAAATTGTTGACGATGCGGCACGCTTTTCACCGGACCTGCTTGTCACCGTCGATAATGGCATGTCGAGTATCGACGGTGTTGCCCTGGCCCGCAGTCGTGGAACCAAAGTCATCGTTACAGATCACCACCTGCCGGGTGCCGCAGTGCCCGAGGCCGATGCTATTGTTAATCCCAACCAGGCAGGCTGCAAATTTCCAGGAAAGTCGCTTGCCGGCGTCGGCGTCGCCTTCTATTTGCTGTCCGCGTTACGCCGGCATCTGACACAACGGCATTGGTTTGCGAGTAAACCACCCAATCTTGCCGGTTACCTTGATCTGGTGGCGCTGGGCACTGTCGCTGATGTCGTTCCGCTGGATCGCAATAATCGTATCCTGGTACAGGAGGGGCTTCGCCGAATTCGCAGCGGTCATTGTCGGCCTGGAATTCAGGCTTTGCTTGAGGTAGCCGGTACCAATCACATGAAAGTGACCTCGCGGGATCTGGCGTTCGGGGCAGCCCCACGGCTTAATGCGGCAGGCCGTCTTGAGAACATGTCGTTGGGTATTGAATGCCTGTTGGCGGATAATCCTGATCGGGCACGGAAGTCAGCCCTGAAGCTTGATGAGTTGAACCGCGAACGACGTGCGATCGAAGTGGAGATGCGGCAACAGGCAAAGGAGCACATTGACGCCGGTTGGCACTTGATCGACGACAATCCTCCGGTGGGGTTGTGCCTGTATCATCAGGATTGGCATCAGGGTGTCGTGGGCATTGTTGCCTCGCGCATCAAGGATCAGTTACATCGTCCGGTCATTGCATTCGCTCGCGCATCTGACGACGAGTTGAAGGGTTCTGGGCGTTCTGTTCCTGGCATGCACATCAGGGACGCGTTGGATGCCATTGCCGCAAGCGAGCCGGGCCTTATCGATAAGTTTGGTGGCCATGCCATGGCCGCGGGGCTCAGTATCAGGGCGGAGAATCTTGATCGGTTTACCGAAGTATTCGACACCGAGGCCCGTCGCTGGCTCAGTGCTGATGATCTGGAACAGGTCATTGTCAGCGATGGCGAGATCCATGAGGACATAACCCTCGCGCTTGTCAGGGAAGTCACAGAGGCGGGGCCCTGGGGACAAGGATTCCCCGAACCTCTATTCGACGGTCAGTTCGAGGTTCTGGAGCAGCGGATAGTCGGCGAGCGGCATCTGAAACTCAAAGTGCGTCCGGTGGATGGCGTACAGACGCTCGAGGCCATCGCGTTTTATCATGATCGACTGATCGAGACGTATCGGCCAAGGCTTGCGTACCGATTGGACATTAACGAGTATCGCGGCCGCGAATCGGTACAGCTGATTGTCGAGGCCGTGGATATTTTACTGTAATATCCGGCGATAAATGGTGTCCAAATAATTAACATCATCTCAGGGTATTGACATGAAGCGACGCACCATTCTGCAGGGAACAGGTTTCTTATCGCTTGTATGGTTGGCTGGTGGCTATATGGGCACGGCATTGGCCGGGAAAAACAGGCTTGAGAAGACAAAGTCGGAGTGGCAGGCATTGCTGGAGCCGGCACGATACAGAATATTATTCGAAGAAGGTACGGAACGAGCCGGCTCCAGTCCCCTGAATGACGAAGATCGCAAAGGCACCTATATTTGTGCAGCTTGTTATCTGCCGTTGTTCAAGAGTCAGCATAAATACGATAGTCGTACCGGTTGGCCCAGTTTTACGCAGCCGATAGCGGATGCGGTGGGAACCAAACGGGACTTCAAAATGATTTTTCCTCGTACCGAGTACCATTGCGTTCGCTGTGGCGGCCACCAGGGGCATGTCTTCGATGATGGCCCGCCACCGAGGGGTGAACGGTGGTGCAATAACGGGCTGGCGCTGCGTTTCGTGCCCGAAGGTGATTCGATGCCGGCGCTGAGAACGTGATATGAATCTGACAAAAGCACTACGGAAGAAATCATTCTTGTTCACGGTAATCCTTGTATCCTTGTCCGTCGGTGCGAGCGAGGATGCAGACGTGCCGAAAACGGCGGAAGCTATTTTTGCCGGGGGCTGTTTCTGGTGTATGGAGCCGCCTTACGATGAATTGCCGGGTGTGATTTCAACGACCTCGGGTTATATCGGGGGGCACACCAGGAATCCCGCCTATGAGGAAGTTTCCAGGGGAGAAACGGGGCATACTGAGGCGGTTAAAGTCGTCTACGATCCACGCCAGGTGAATTACAGCAAATTGCTAGAGGTATTCTGGCGCAACATCGATCCGCTGGCTGTTGATCGGCAATTCTGTGATGTCGGAGACCAGTATCGAACCGGCATTTATTATTTAAACGATCAACAAAAAAGACTGGCGACGGCGTCAAAAAAAGACCTCGAGAAGTCAGGGAAATTTGAAGAGCCCCTCGCAACCGAGATCGAATCGGCCGGTGTTTTTTATCCCGCGGAACAATATCACCAGAATTATTACAAGAAGAACCCGCTCCGTTACAAGTTCTACCGGTACAACTGCGGCCGGGATGAACGGCTGGAAGAGTTATGGGGCACCGATCCCTCCTGATGGCGGCTCTGCATCTCTTTATTAATATTTGATGGAGGATACTGCAGTTTCTTTCATTCCCTGCCCCTTTCAAGTGGTCGTTTTATAGCGCTTATAGAGATAGTGAGCGCTCACATTGAGATAATTGTGAAAAAACTATGGAGATATCTTCACTTTTGCCCTAGAATGCGCAGCAAGTAAGCAGACGGGCCAATTATTGCCATGAAACTCTGGATTGTTTCTTTGGTGACAGTGCTGGGGCTATCGCTCCTCGGCTATCTTCCAGTTTATTCAACCTCGATGCTGTCGATGGTTGAAAGGGACCTGGACATTCCAGTTGTGGAACCTGTTCGTGTGGAGACAGCGCCTTTACAGGTGCCTGTTTACCACTCTCCCGCAGTAACGCTGGGTGACGCTGGTGAGTACGCGCCTCCCGACTTCAGAGCCTATAAAGACAGTGGTGCGCGCAAACAGGCGTTTTATGATTACCTGTTACCTAAAATCCACAAAGCGAATCGTCAGGTTCAGCGAGAACGCCAGTGGCTGCTCATGCTCCGGCAAAAGGTGCTGCAGGACCAGGTTCTGACAACACAGGAATTGGAGGAGTTGACCACGTACGAGACCCGATACGACATCGATGGCAATGGCAGCATTGCCAGTCGAGTCGGCAAACTGCTCAATCGCGTGGATGTGGTGCCGGCCTCGCTGGTCGTCGCCCAGGCTGCCAAGGAGTCGGGCTGGGGAACGTCGCGTTTTGCACGCCAGGCCAATAATTTCTTCGGTATCTGGTGCTTTTATGAGGGTTGTGGAATCAAGCCGAGCCGTCGGGAAGAGGGCAGAACACATGAAGTTGCAACGTTCAGAACAGTTGAAGAGGGTACCCGTTACTATGTCCGGACCATCAACACCCATTGGGCCTATGCCGATCTGCGCGGTCTCCGGGCGGTAGCCCGGCGTCAGAATCAATCATTTGGTGGAGAGCGGTTGGCCGTGGGCCTCGTTAGATACTCTGAACGTGGCACAGACTATGTGGAAGAAATTCAGTCCATGATCCGAGTGAATCGATTGCACCGATTCACCCGTGCGGATGAGTGGGTCCAGCGTCCCGATTCCGTCTAGGGAACCCGCTAAGAGGTTCCCCGGCTATTTGAGCAGCGGGTCATCCTTGGGCAATGACTTGGAGTACCAGATGGCCAATTTATGGCCCATGGTCTTCTGGGACACCTGATCTTCCGGCAGCGGCTGGATCACATTGTCGTGAACCAGCAAGCGATAAATATACAATATCCTGTCATGAACGGAATCTGTGGGTTCAAACTGTGCCGCCCCTCGCTTTTCCGCGTATACCATGCCCGCCTCAATGGCCCGTTTCAGTAACTCCTTTTCATTTTTAAGTTTCTTCATAGGTTATTGACCTGCGTTTGAATTCCCGGCTGCCTGTAGTTTACATCACACTATGCTCCCGCAATGTGTGGTTAACTGCAACGTCAACTTCGCGTACAATTCGGGTCCGTTTTGGACAGGCTACAGTATAATGGTTGAAGTCAACGCTCTCTTCGCACATATCAAGGATCTCGAAGAACGCACAGACGTTCTACGGGGGTATCTTTGACTATGGACAGTGCAAGGACAGACTCAACGAAGTAGAGCTGGAACTGGCCGAATCGAAGGTCTGGGAAGATCCGGAGCGGGCGCAGGCCCTGGGGAAGGAACGGGCTTCCCTGGAGCGCATCGTCAACACGATCGACGAACTGGACACAGGACTGCGGGATCTCAAAGACATCATCGAACTGGCGGACGAGGAAAGTGACGCCTCTGTGCTGGCGGAAGCCGAAGATGACGTCGAAACACTGACCCGGCATCTGGAGTCCCTGGAGTTTCGCCGCATGTTCTCCGGGCAAATGGACTCTCACAATGCGTTTGTGGATATTCAGGCCGGTTCCGGTGGCACCGAGGCCCAGGACTGGGCGGAGATGTTACTTCGAATGTACTTGCGATGGGGTGAAAACAAAGGTTTCAAAACGGAAATCATGGAACTCTCCGAAGGAGATGTGGCCGGCATTAAAGGCGCGACTGTGTTATTTGAAGGCGAGTTCGCGTTTGGCTGGCTCAGAACCGAAACGGGTGTGCATCGGCTGGTCCGCAAGTCTCCCTTCGATTCCGGTAATCGTCGTCACACATCTTTTGCTTCGGTATTCGTGTCGCCGGAACTGGATGACACCATTGAAGTCGAGCTGGATATGAGCGATGTGCGCGTGGACACCTATCGGGCAAGTGGTGCTGGTGGACAGCATGTTAACAAAACGGATTCCGCGGTTCGTCTTACCCATATTCCGAGCGGGATCGTGGTCCAGTGTCAGAACCAGCGCTCGCAGCACAAGAATCGCGATCAGGCCATCAATCAGTTAAAGGCGAAGCTGTATGAAATTGAGGAACAAAAGCGTCGTCAGGCCCTGGAGTCAGTCGAGGAAAGTAAAATGGATATCAGCTGGGGCAGCCAGATTCGTTCCTACGTGCTCGACTCGGGCAGAATAAAGGATCTGAGAACCAACATTGAAACTTCCAATATCCAGGCAGTTTTGGACGGGGACCTTGATATGTTTATGGAAGCGAGTCTGAAACAGGAAGCATGATGAGCTACGAGCTACGAGCTACGAGCTACGAGTTGCGAGCTAGAGGCTAAATAATAATGTCTGAAGATCATCGGCAAGAAGACGAAAATGAAATCATAGCGCAGCGCCGTGACAGGCTTGCTGAGCTGCGCAAAAAAGGTAATGCGTTTCCCAACGACTTTCGTCGAGAGGCATTGGCGGCCACGTTGCATGAACGTTATGGCGATCTTGGCAAGGAAGAACTCGAAGCCGCCGCGCATGGTACTGCCGTCGCCGGTCGAATTGTTCTGCGGCGAGTCATGGGCAAGGCGAGCTTTGTCACTCTTCAGGATGTATCAGGTCGAATTCAATTGTATGTACGCCAGAATGAGGTTGGTCAGGAGGCGTACGAGGAGTTCAAGACCTGGGATATTGGCGACATTGTCGGTGCCCGCGGTTCGGTGATGAAAACGAATAAGGGTGAATTGTCGGTACAGGTTAATGAGATAAAATTGCTAACCAAGTCCTTAAGGCCGCTTCCGGAGAAGCACAAGGGGCTGACTGACACTGAAACCCGGTATCGCCAGCGATATCTTGATCTGATCATGAACGACGAGAGTCGTGAAATTTTTGTCAAGCGCGCAAAGATTATCGACGCAATCCGGCGATATCTTGTGGAAAGGGATTTCATGGAAGTAGAAACGCCTATGATGCAGACGATACCGGGGGGCGCCACGGCCGAGCCTTTCGTTACACACTATAATGCCCTGGACACAAAAATGTATCTTCGGGTCGCGCCGGAATTAAACCTCAAGCGGCTGGTGGTAGGCGGTTTTGAACGCGTCTTTGAAATCAACCGTAATTTTCGCAACGAAGGCATGTCTACAAAACATAGCCCGGAATTCACCATGCTGGAATTCTACTGGGCATACGCGGACTATCGCGACCTGATGGATCTGTCGGAAGATATGTTGCGTGTTATGGCAAAAGAAGTGTTGGGAGGAACGACGTTCACCTGGCAGAACACCACCGTGGATTTCGGCAAGCCTTTTCGTCGCATGACCATGAAGGAGGCCATCGCTGACTTCAATCCGGAAATCACGATGGCACAACTGGAAGATGAAAAAGAAGCGCGTACGTTGGCCAAAAAACTGGGAATAGAGGCAGAGAAATCCTGGGGGCTGGGCAAGCTTGTCATGGAGATCTTTGAGACGTCGGTCGAAAGCAAGATAGAGCAGCCCCTGTTTGTGACGGAACACCCGACAGAAGTCTCGCCCCTCGCGCGACGTAACGATAACAATCCGGAAGTAAGTGATCGCTTTGAGTTGTTTGTGATGGGCAAGGAAATTGCCAATGGCTTTTCCGAGTTGAATGATGCCGAGGATCAGGCCGCGCGGTTTCGTGAACAGGTGGCCGCCCGGGACGCCGGCGACCAGGAGGCCATGCATTTTGACGACGACTATATTGCCGCACTGGAATACGGTTTGCCGCCCACGGCAGGCGAGGGCGTGGGCATTGACCGACTGGTGATGCTGCTGACCGATTCAGCGTCAATTCGCGACGTGGTCCTGTTTCCGCATATGCGTCCCAAACGACAAGGTTGACAGGGGTTCCGGGGCAGTGTGGTTTCCTGATGTGATACCCTTGATGTCCCCATGATCAATACCTGTCGACATGTCTGACGCCAGAACCATCAAGTTGGAGCAGAGCTGGCTGGAATTGCTCGAAGATCAATTCTCCCAGCCTTATATGGAGCAGCTGCGGAGTTTTCTGCTAAAGGAAAAGCAACAGGGCAAGGTTATCTATCCTCGCAGCGACGAAATCTTCAATGCCCTCAATACAACGCCGTTTTCCAGGGTGAAGGTAGTAATCCTGGGGCAGGACCCCTATCACGGACCGGGACAGGCCCATGGTCTTTGTTTCTCGGTTCAAAAGGATGTGACACCACCACCATCGCTCGTTAATATTTTCAAGGAAATTGCCTCGGATCTGGGTCTGGAAACACATCCATTTGAACACGGCTGCCTGACAGGGTGGGCCAAACAAGGCGTGCTTTTGCTCAACGCAGTGCTGACGGTTGAACGTCACAAGGCCGGTTCACACCAGGGTAAGGGATGGGAGACTTTCACGGATCGGGTTATTGAAGTGATATCTGAAAAGCGCGAGTCGTGTGTATTTTTGTTGTGGGGCAGTTATGCGCAGAAGAAGGGCAGCGTGATTGACAGAAACCGTCATCTGGTTCTGACGGCTCCGCATCCGTCGCCTCTGTCGGCACACCGTGGTTTTATCGGCTGTCGTCACTTTTCGCAATGTAATGACTATCTCAAGGCGAACGGCAATACGCCCATCGATTGGGCCAGCCTGGAACCTTGAT
>JBBDSF010000162.1:0-3992 GCA_040905125.1 Pseudomonadales bacterium
TTTAAGCCTTTTTTGATTCAAGTTTATGGGACAGCAATGAAGTCAGGTATAAAATAATATTGATAACTTATTAGAATAAATAAATTTACTGTTAAGATGCAATAACACAGACTTGATCTGACGATTATCGATTTTTTATCAGTGACTGTCAGTTAACTAAATCTGCCGCGGAAGGTAAACAGTGAACCTCGTGCCTTCCTGCGCCGTCGAGGCGACCTTGATCGTGCCCCCGTGGGCTAAAACGATCTCGCGCACGATGTACAAGCCCAACCCGATGCTGCCCGGATCGCGTCGCAATGTCGATTCCGCCGTGACATGGCGCACCAGCGGATCGAAGACTTTTGTCAACATGTCCGGCGGGATAGGCGCGCCTTCATTATGCACGCTCAACACTACGGTCGATTCTTCTGTAGTGACCGATATTTCGACCGCCCCCTGGGATGACCCGTGCTCAAGTGCGTTGCTCATCAGATTGGAGATGATCTGACGGAGTCGGTCCTCATCCCAATCACCGATGAGGTCGCCGTTCGGGTGAAAGCGCAATGTGCGATGCGAGTGTGTATAGCGGAAACCCTCGAAGATTTCGCGACAAAGTTTTTCCAGATCGACCGACCCGCGCATCAGCGGCATCGCACTGCCCAGCCCCGTCGATGTGAAATCGATCAGATCGTCGATCAACCGTACGATCGCCTGCGAATTCGTCTCGATCGCCGATAGTGCATCAGCAGACTCCGGGTGTTGGTTTGTCTCCGAGACAAGACGCGCGGCCATGCGGATGCTGTTCAGCGGATTGCGAAGATCGTGGCTGAGGATCGCCAGGAACATTCGGCGTGACTGATCGATGCGGTTGGTGTAACTGCTGACGGCCTTGGCGAGCGACTGATCCATCGACTCGTTGAAGCGGGATATGTCCTCGATGTCGTTGTGGTCGGGCTTCGAAAGACTATCGCGCCATAGGCGCAGTACGCTGGCGCGCAGGGCCCGATATTCGGAGACGACCTCCATGATGTTGAATCCGGCGCCGACGCGATCCTCGCCGTGTAGTTCTGAGGCATTGTCGAGCCGGTTACTTTCCAGGTTGCCCGCCCCGTCGTCGCCTTTGGCCTTGCTCTCCTGTTGCGCGAGGCTCTGGTAGGCCTGCATGTCCCGTGCGGTTGCCAGAAGGATCGCCTCGGCGTCGTCTCGCAGGGCGAGCTTTGTCATCTCTGCCCCTGATGAGAGGCTACCAGCAAACGATTCCCATTCCGCGAGGATGGGTTCGACGTTTGCAGTGATGTATTGTGCGAGTCGCATCTATTGCTCCGGTTGGGCGGTATTAAGTGTTTTTAACCAGACAAGTTACCCCCCGCGTAGATAAACTACCTGGAGACTTAAAAGCGTATTTGTTTTTTAATGAACTGTCTTTTGTGAAACCAATTCTCTCTGGTGTACTCGATTGAAATTCTGCGCGGTGATATTTATGCGAAAGCAGACGATCCTCCTCCTTCCTGACTACGGAGTAACACTCACAACATAGTTTTTCTAGCTGTGACCGATCCAATACGTTGACTATACCCCGGCCATATTCTATTACGCCCTGTCGTTGAAGTTTACATGCGGCTTCCGTCACGCCTTCACGACGAACACCGAGATTGCTGGCGATCAGTTGATGGGTCATACGCAGACGATTGTGACTCACACGATCCACCGCCATAAGTAACCTGCGGCACAGTTGCTGATATATGCTGTGAAAGCGATTGCACACTGCAGTCTGGGACATCTGGGTTATCAGGTATTGACTGTAGCGGAGTAACAGATACTCCAGTTCCCGGTGGTGATTGAGTTCCCGCTTAAAAATGTGTCCTGGCATACGCCATGCGCTGCCAGAACTTTGCACAACGGTACGGCTGTTGGTGACTTCGCCACCCATAAACAGGGAAATACCAACCATACCTTCATTTCCGATTACCGCAGTTTCTGTTTCTTGGCCATCCATGGTTGGATAAAGCATGGATACGACAGAATCGATCGGGAACAGGACATGGCTAACGGCTTCACTCGGTTTAAACAACCATTTGGCTGATGTCAGACTGACACATTCCAGTTGCGGAAATATGCGGTCTTGCACTGCTACGGGTAGGCCTGCGAGAAGACGATTCTGGCAGAATCCGGAGATTTCATACATTTCGCCGCTCCTAAACCTCAGATTAAAGATAATGGGAATTTCCCCCGACCTCTCGATAGTATAGGTGGGTCTTGTACGAATTATGTGCGTTATCGCACACTTGACTTGGCAAGCCCAGGATCTTTGCACCAGTTCCAATGTTAGGACTTTGTAGTTAAGCGGCATTATCGGTTGCATGTTCCTGGCGCCACTGTTCCAGAAACATGTTGGGGGTGATCCCCTTCAGCGACCCATGCGGTCGGTAATCGTTGTATTTCTCTTTCCAATGATCCGCCACCACCTGCGCCTCCCTAACTGAATGAAAGGCCCAGCGGTTCAGGCAATCATCCCGGAAGATGGCATTGAAACTCTCGCCATACCCGTTCTGCCAGGGACTGCCCGGTTCAATAAAATGTGTCGACACATGATGCTCGCTTAACCATACGCGTAACTCCTGAGCAAGGAACTCGGGACCATTGTCACTACGTAAATAATCCGGCTTGCCATGCTCTGCAAACAATCTGCTTAAGATCCGTTGAACATCGCGGGCCGTCAGTGACCGGCCACACGTGATGGTCAAGCCCCGTCGGGTAAATTCATCCGCCACCGTCAGAAACTTCAAGCGCCGGCCATCCAGGCTGGCATCCATCACAAAGTCATAGGTCCACACATGATTCGGGTACTCCGCTTTCAAGAGTTCCCCTTGAGGGCCCGGGTATCGCTTTTTATGCTGCTTTTTCCGGACCTGAAGACCTTCCCGGGCCCGCGTGATACGCACCCGTTCCCGGCCCACCCGGTGTCCATCCAGTTTCAGCCGGTCATAGACCTTGCGATAGCCCCACCGCGGCTCCTGCCCAGATAACTGGATAATCGACTCATCCGAGTCCTGGGACCAGGTTTTATGGTCATAGGCCCGTTTCGTGTTCCGATGTACTGACATTACCTGGCACGCCCGCCGCTCGCTGACCGAATAGCTGCCTTGCAGACACACTGCTGCCTGCTGCTTCTCAGCCAGCGTTACCACTTTTTTGCATTCACATCCCGCAACATCCGGTTGTCCAGCGTCAGCTCCGCCACCACCTTCTTCAATTCCGCATTCTCCTTCTGCAATGTCCGCAACTGCCGGACATCCGTCACCTCCATCCCGGCATATTGCTTGCGCCACCGGTAAAAGGTCTGCTCCGTGAGATTATGCTTTCGGCAAACCTCCCGGATATTGTCTGATATTTCCCCTTCCTGCAGAATTTTGACGATCTGTTCGTCGGTAAATCGTTTCTTCATCAAGGCTTCTCCTTTTCAAGAGCAAACCTAACATATTTCCTGGCTCAATTATAAAGGGGCGATCCAACTAGATTTAAGCGGCCTCACTAAAATTATTGAGAAGATACAAGATGCCTTGGATGAAGGGGATGATGCCGAATCTCAAGTAACTGATAAGGAAATTACTGCTAAACAGGGCGATTATAAAATTGTAGGGGCATTACCAAACAAGAATTTAAAATCTTTACTGAAAGAAGTTGTCGAAAGAACTCTTGCTGATAATTGGAATTTCGAGCGAGATATATTAGGCCTATTGGAACAACATTTTCCAAATTGATCCTCCCCCGAAATAGTAGATACCAGCTTAAGAGTAAGTTACATCAGCATTTTTCGAATGCTCATCAACGCAGCACATTCATCAGGCCAGGTATATTGAAAGGTGTGGCTGTCTGGAATACGCTGCGCATTTGCGACAGGACAGCGGATCAGTACTGCATTTTTTTGATAATCTTATAACACGAGCATGCAGTTGCATCGAGACCACGGCGATTGAGAATATTTATATGACCGCGACGATAGCGAATCAATT
>JBBDSF010000163.1:0-3935 GCA_040905125.1 Pseudomonadales bacterium
GATCTCTTTAGCGGTATTTCATATAGCGCCCGCAAGCTGATTCAAATCGGCGCTTAATCCTGTATTTTAAGGCAGTTGTTATTGACTGGTCAACATGAACAAGAGCGGGTAATGGGACGTGCCAATCAGTTCCCGTATTGTGCCTGCAACTTGCGCATACCCTTGAGCCACCGGTCGTAATCTCCCGTTTTTCGCTGCATGTAGGTCATCACCTCCCCGTGTGGCAGCATCAAAAAGGTCTCTGCCTCAAGGGTTTCCATGACTGTATCGCACAGTTCTTCTGGCTCCATCATGCCATCAATGCTCGCCACACCTTCCTCGTTGCCTGCCGTCATGGCTGTACGCACAGCCTGAGGGCACAACACAGAGACCTTGATGCCACGGTCGCCATAGGTCATCGACAGCCATTCCGCAAATCCCACGGCGGCGTGTTTGGTTACAGCGTAGGGTGCCGAGCCTATCTGGCTCAGTAACCCCGCGGCCGAGGCAGTATTGACGATATACCCGTCTCCACGGTCCAGCATGGCAGGCAATGCGGCCCGAACCCCGTAGACGTGAGCCATGACATTAATCTCCCAGATCTTCTGCCAGCTCTCGTTATCGACCTCGGGGCCGCCGCCCACCGCGATACCCGCATTGTTACAAAGCAGATCGATCTGGCCATACTCGCGTTCGGCGGTGGCGATCAGGTGCTGAACTTCGGTCTCGCGGGAGACATCTGTCTTGATCGCGTGCGCGCCGATCTGATCCGCGACCTTTTGCAGGTCGTGATCATTGATATCCGCAATAACAACTGCGCGGGCACCTTCGGCCAGAAACCGGGAAGCCATTGCGCGGCCGATGCCACTCGCGCCGCCCGTAACAACGGCGACCTTGTCTTTAATCTGCATGGAGATTGGTCCTTTGAAAAAACAAAAGGTTCTCATATTCCGCAATCCCGGACGGACGGTCAACTAATACCGGCTCCCTGACGCGAGAATTTCCGCCAACCGGTCCTTTGCTTCACTGATATCGGCTTCAGCAAAGCAACTATTGAAAATCACCGGGACCTGTGCGCGAAGCTCGCGCATAGGGTCCGGTCCGATGGGGGGTTCATTGTCGCCGTGGTCACGAGTCTCGTGGGGCAGGGCGTAATAACCCAGTACCTCCAGCCCAAGCAGGCATACCTGACGTTTCAATTCAGGCAGCTTGACCTGCACTATCTGCTCGAGCGCACGTTCATGACGGCGGGCCGTGGCGGTCAGCGCCATCGCCTCGATTTCCAACGACGCGAGTTGGTTCATCAACGAATCCAGACCTTCGTGCACAGTGACGCGCTTTAAAGACTCGATCATATCGTGCAAACGTGTGAGTTCGGTCATTTTGATAAATTCTGCCGTTTCAATCTCTGCTACCTGTTCGAACCCTTGTTTTTGTCACCCAGCAATACCCGCTTTGCCTCGTTGATACGTGACGCGAGATAATTGGAACCGCCACGATCCGGGTGCAGTTTTTGTATCAATCGTCTATGGGCATCGACAATCTCCTGCCGTGTCGCGCCAGGCTCAAGTCCCAGAATCTCCCAGGCCTGTCTTTCGTTGACGTTACCGGAGTCCGAAGTGTCGTCATTGGTGTCATCGTTACGGGCACCGGCATCCTGGTGCGTATCCCAGTCAGGATGTATCCGGTCGAGATAAGCCTGCAAAACGTTGAGCGAATCCGGATCCTGACGGCATTGTTTATGCAGATCAATCAGCTGTTCCAGATTCATCTCCGACAGCCGCATACCCTTGAATGGTCCCTCAAGTACACGCCCATCCATTTCCCCGGAATCGTGATCCAGGCTCATTGCCAGGAATCGGGTATTCAGTTCCGATTGCTGCCCGCTTGCCTGATGCGCAGCGCCTGATCCTGACCATCCAAATTGCTTGAGCCACTTGAACGTGTAGATCGCGTTGATCAGTTTTAGTGCGAACGGAAGCAAACGACCCATGAAAGGCAGGGCAGCGCCCAGCAGCGCAAACAGCCAGTGAAGACGACCGGATAAACCCAGGTAAATCAAGCCGAGCCCGCCCAGGGCACCCAGGTAAATGAAAAAAAACTGTCGAACTGTCAGCTTCTTTGACCCCAGAGCCACTCGCAATACAATAAACAGGGCGACGGCCAGAACCAGCAGAAAAGCGATACGGATCAGAGTGCTTATTCCTTGATTTGACGTGTCAGCAATTGTACGTCACGTCCGGCTTTTTTGCTGTAGTCAGCAAGCGCCTTGCGTCCGCCTGCCGCATAAACGGCAACCGCCGACAATAACTCGCGCAATTGATCCGGGCTATCGGTGTTGAAAGGGGCCCAGGCGCCACCGGATAATTTCGCTATCTGCTGAAAAACAGATTTTACCCGGGAGTTTGAACCTTCCTGAAACACGAACACGGGGACATTCAGAAGGCCCAGTTGTCCGGCAAGATCGCAAGCGCGGTCCGTCTCTTCTTCAAATGCATCACCCACAAATACGGCTGCCTGAACCTTGTCTCGTTTGGTTTCCGCGATTATATGATTCAATAAACGGGTTATCTGTGTCCGACCACCCCGGCATGTGACCTCGGTCATTTGAACCCGCAGTTGATCTGCTTCGCGACACCAGGTGCCGGCACTGAATTCGTTGAAGCCGCGGTAATAACAAAGCTGAATTTGCAGTCCGCCAAGTTTGCCCGTCTCTTCGAACATCTGTGCCTGCAAATGGCACGCAGTGTCCCAACTGTGTTCGCGACTGGCCGTGGCATCCATGGCAAAAATCAATCGGCCTGCGACATCTCCTTGGGTTCGAGCAGGCGTGGATGCCACTTTCTCCAAAAATGAAGTCACTTCCGAGCGAGTGGATATGGGTGTTCTGTCCTTTTTAGCCATAGTGTTGATTGACATCGCAAGAGGATTGGTTAACGCTGATTCTGTCATCCTCAATTTTGTAACAAAAGCAGGCGATTTAACATGGGCAGTCAGTTAATGGTGACAGTGGTGAGAGAAGCTGATGATAAATGACCGCAAGAAACTGGTCATCGCCACTTCCAGCAGCGCTTTATTCGACCTGCAGGAAAGCGATCGGGTCTATCGTGAAGAGGGACTCAAAGCGTATGCAAAGTACCAGATAGAAAGGGAAACCGAACCGCTTGGACCCGGTGACGCATTCCCTCTGGTACAGAAGTTGTTACATATCAATACGCTGCTGGAGACGCGCGACAGGGTAGAAGTCATTTTGCTTTCCCGCAATACGGCGGATACAGGCTTGCGCGTGTTCAATTCGATTCAATATCATCAGCTGCCGGTTTCCCGTGCCGCATTTACCGGTGGCACGCCGCCGTATCGCTATATGGCACCGTTTGGCTGCGATCTGTTTTTGTCCACCAATGCCGATGATGTCAGAGAAGCTTTAGCCAACGGCATGGCGGCGGCCAGTATTCTGCCGTCAGGCACGCGCACCCGGGAATCCGGGAAACTGCATTTCGCCTTTGACGGCGATGCCGTCATCTTCTCCGACGAAGCAGAACAGATTTACCAGGACCAGGGGCTTGAAGCTTTCGCCGAAAGTGAAAAGCAGTCAGCGGATAAACCCTTGTCCGGGGGCCCGTTCAAACCGTTTCTGGCCGCACTGCATGAGTTGCAGAGTGAATTTACGTCCACCGAGAGTCCCATCAGAACGGCACTGGTAACCGCGAGGGCAGCGCCTGCCCACGAACGTGTAATCAAGACATTACGCGCCTGGCATATCCGTCTGGATGAATCGCTGTTTCTGGGCGGCATGAACAAAACCGAGTTCCTGCGAGCCTATGGCGCCGATGTGTTTTTCGATGATCAGGCGGAGCACTGCGCGGCTGCCAGCGAAGTCGTCGCCACCGGGCATGTTCCGCATGGGGTCACCAATCCCGCCAAATCCTAGCCTGGCTTAGTCATGAACACCAAGC
>JBBDSF010000164.1:0-3926 GCA_040905125.1 Pseudomonadales bacterium
TTCGGTGGTTTCCATATGCTGTTGCGGGAAGGTGCGGATCACGAGCAACTGGATCAGGTCATGGAGCAATGGGGCTGGCCCATGGGGCCGGCCTGGCTGACCGATGTAGTGGGCCTTGATATCGCTGTTCACGCAGGTGATGTGGTGGCTAATGGGTTTCCCGACCGGTTGCAGTTGGACTATCAGTCCGCGACCCATCTGCTGCTGGAATCCGGCCGCTATGGCCAGAAGAACGGCAAGGGATATTATCAGTACGAGAAGGATGAAAAGGGACGGCCCCAAAAGTCTGCGGACCCTGAAGTGAAGCAGATGCTTGCCGAGCACGCGGTGGAGTCGAAGACATTCAGTGAAGATGAACTCGTGACTCGAATGATGGTGCCCATGGCAACTGAAATTGCCCGCTGCCTTGAGGACGGCATTGTGGGGTCACCACAGGAAGCAGATCAGGCACTACTGTATGGTCTTGGCTTCCCGCGTTTTCGAGGGGGCATCTGTCGCTGGATGGATGAGACAGGGCTTGCGCGTATCTGCGAGATGGCGGATCAATACGCACATCTGGGCGGCATCTATCAACCCACAGATACCATGCGGCGTATGGCCGAAAATGGAGACACATGGTATGGAAGCTGAATCCAATAGCGCGAACGAACTGAATCGATTTATGATTTATCGTCAACCGGCTCGTCATCTTTGCCGGGTTTCGGCATAAGACGCGCGGCCGCTTCCTTTGCCGCGTCGGCAAAAGGAATAAAGACCATATCCACGCCCTCCTGCTCGAACATCTGCGCCTCATACCGACTGGAGGTGGAAAGCGCGATCTTGCCCTGGTAATTCTGCTGGCGCAAACCGTGGATCAGCATACGGTTGATGCTGCGATCTCTCACGGTGCTGACCACCCATCTTGTATTCGCCAGGGGCAACGTCGCCACAAACTCCGGGTCCTCTGCATCGCCAAAGTGAACGGCGTAGCCATCACGGATATGACGTCGCACTGCCTCGGGATCAAAGTCCACCGCCAGTAACCGGCATCCGCGTTCGCTCAGGCTCGCGGCCAGGGAAGCGCCATAACGTCCAAGCCCGATCAGCAACACATCCACATCGGATACATCGAATTCCGGACTATCCAGTTCCCGATGAGGCACCTTGCGTTCAAAAATCGACAGCCAGGGTGACAGGTGCTCGTAGAGCACATGGGAGTATAGAATCATGTAGGTCGAAGCGCTGATGGTGACCAGCCCCACCAGGGTAATCAGCCCCACCGTTTCCTGTTGCAGATGGCCCAGGCTCAGACCGAGCGCCGCGAGGATCAGGGAAAACTCACTGATCTGCGCCACAGTTAATCCGGCCAGGAATGCGGTACGTTTGCGGTAACCCATAAAACCCATGATGGCCATGACAATAAGCGGGTTGCCGATGAGCACAAATATTGAGAATATTGCGGCCGGCCCAATCTGGCTACCAACGGTACCGAGATCCAGGTTTGAACCCAGCTCGATAAAAAAGAACAAGAGCAGAAAGTCGCGCAAACTCACCAACCGCGCCGCCACCTGTTCACGATAGGGCGTAGAGGCGATTGAAATACCTGCAAGAAACGCCCCTACCTCCTTGCTGAACCCGAGTGCATCACCACCGGCAGCCCCGAGTACGGCCCAGGCGATGGCGAACAACATCAGCAGTTCCGAGGAATGAGCGAGGCGATACATTAATGCGGGTAGCACATAGCGCATCAGCAATGTCACGGTCACCAGCATCAGCGCACCTTTTAGCAGAATCTTCAGCGCTTCCACGCCCAGGTCTGCGCCTTCGCCTCCACTTTGGCCAAAGGCGGTAAGGCCGATCATCACCAGTACCACCACGATATCCTGAACAATCAGAAAACCTACCGCGATGCGCCCGTGCAACGCATCCACTTCATGTTTATCCGATAGCAGTTTGACGATAATAATGGTGCTGGAAAAAGTGAGCGCCACGGCGACATAGAGAGCGACAACGTGCGACATCCCTAACAGGAGCGCGATCACGTAACCCACCACCGAGGTGAATATCACCTGACCCAGCCCGGATGCCAGGGCCACCGGGCCCACGGTACGGATAATATGCAGATCCAGCTTCAGCCCCACCACGAACAGCAACAGGGCAATCCCCAGGCGTGCAAACAGTTCGATTTCGCTGCTGTGTGACACCATGCCGAAACCGGAAGGCCCAACCAGAATGCCAATCGCGATAAAGGCAACGATCAGGGGCTGGCGCAATAACTGGGCAAGCGCGCCACCGATGGCAGCTAACCCGAGAATCGCACCAATTTGTAGAAATACATTTTCAAACATAAGTTGATCCGGTTTTGATGCGGCGCCAACAGGAGGACCTGGTCGCGATACAGCCATGGCCATTCCGGCAGAGCAGCACCTGTTAACACCAGGCTACGCAGCGTCTATCTGCAGCTTCTTGACATTTTTAAGGTCCACCTCCTTGCGAGCGTGCCAAAGATCGTAAGCATCTTGCATTGCAAGCCAACTCTCGGGCGAACGACCAAGCGTCTTCGAAAGTCGCAGTGCCATCTCAGGCGAAACATTGCTTTGCTGGTTTAAAAGCCGCGTGAAGGTGGACGGAGACACGCCGAGATTCCCGGCCACCTTGCGTACGCTCACGCCAAATTCCTCAAGATAGATGGAACGAATAAACTCTCCAGGATGCGGCGGATTATACATGCTCATTAGTGGTAATCCTCGTAGTGCACGAAGTAGGCGTTGCCATCCTCGAACTCGAAGGTTAAACGCCAGTTCCCATTCACCCAAATCGACCAGCGTGCAGGCTTAAAGCCCTTAAGGCGATGCAACCGAAAACCCGGTATGTCCATATCTTCAATGGACCGGGGATGAATCGCCCCGGGCGACCTTGCCGGGGAGGCGTGCCAGGAAATCGAGGACGTCCTGTCCCGTTCGGCTCGGCGCTTCTTCCATTGGAACGTGACCGAGGTCTGCATAGACAATAGCACGCGCGTTCGGCAGCGTCTCTTCGAAGCGGCTAGCGGTTGCCGCGGGGATCAGGGTATCCTGCGCACCCCACAAAATCAGAGTCGGGTGTTCGAGCTCCGCAAGATCGGGCTCGTCGTCGGTGGGCGTCGCAAACGACGCAAAGCGGGCCATCGTGGCCTGTCGTGTTCCCTCCCGCAGGGTCAGCTCGTAGTAGCGATCGATGAGTTCCTCAGTCACCACCGGCGAGTCGTTGTAGGCTGACCGGAGTCCCTGTTCGATCAGCATGCGTGGGTCGAGGTATCGGGCGACCTTGCGGAACCAGGGTTGCGCCAGCAGTTGGAATGCCAGTGGCGCCTCACGCGCATCGTCTGCAGCTTGCAAGTCCTCGCGCCATGAGCGAGGTCCAGACGCATCGACGAGAATCATGGCCGTGATGTCATCGGGGTACTCGAGTGCATATCGCCAGGTGACCCCGCCACCCATGGAGTTACCCCCAAGAACAAATGCATCGAGCGCCAGGTGATCGGTAATGGCCTTGACGCTCTCAATATAGGCTATCGTCGAGTAGTTGCCCCCCGGGACCTGGCCGGTCAGCCCATGGCCCGGCAGATCGAGGGTCACGACGCGGTACTCGTCTTCCAGGATGCGGACCCATGGCTCCCAGGTGTGCAGTGACGCGTTAGAGCCGTGAATCAATACAATGGGCTCACCGTCACCCTGATCCCGATAATGGATGCGCGCGCCGTCTTGCGTGGTCAAAAATCGCGAGGCCTCGTTGGAATATTTCAGATCCACCAACTCCGCCGGCAAATCGGCCCGGTACAGAAAGGCCGCGCCAAGGACAAGTACCGCAGCGATGACTACTCCGAAGATTGTCAGGATGCGCATCGGCGCAGCATTATTGCCAAGCTCATCGGACGGGGTTCATTCTCTGCGTATAGTCCCATGTCG
>JBBDSF010000165.1:0-3869 GCA_040905125.1 Pseudomonadales bacterium
AGCAATTATCCGGGATCCACCTCCGAGAAACTTCAGATCCCGGATATTCCGCTACCGCGAAATTCCGGGATGACGCCCCTTCGCAATTATCCCCGTCCTCCCGGATATTCCGCTACCGCGAAATTCCGACATGACGCCCCATCGGGGTTTTCGGAATAAGCCGCACTTGCTTGACATCAATTTCATCACAAATAGTTGCAACTCTTTCCCGCGCACGGTGGATATATAACGCCCGTGACATTATAATTGGCGCCCATCTTCGCGGGACCGGGCTATCGCACGAATCAAACGTTCGAATCGATTAACCCGCGTTTCGATCACGATTTTACGCGGGGTAGTGTGCCCCGCATGACAATCCGGTCTGGTTCGTCGGAATTAAGGATATCGCTTTGGCGATGACACTAAAGGTTGCTGTTGGGTAGGGGATGATAAAGATAAAGCGTGGTCTGGATCTACCGATCGCCGGCGCCCCCGACGAAACCGTAGAGAATCGTCCTTCGGTACGAACTGTTGCTCTGCTTGGGTATGACTATCCCGGCATGAAACCGACGATGGAAGTTGCTGCAGGAGATCGTGTCGTTGCCGGTCAGGTGGTATTTACCGACAAGAAAACCGAAGGCGTCAAGTACACGGCACCTGCGTCAGGCCGCGTTGCGGCTGTAAACCGGGGTGCCAAACGGGTATTTCAGTCGCTGGTGATCGACGTCGAAGAGGGAGAGGGAGATGACTCAAAGACCTTCGCCAGCTACCAACCCGGAGAGATAAACAAACTGACACGGGATCAGGTGGTCGAGAATCTGGTCGACTCAGGCGAGTGGGTCGCGCTCAAGACCCGACCCTTTGGCAAGGTTCCATCACCGGATACAGCACCAAAATCAATATTTGTGACCGCGATGGACAGCCGCCCGTTGACGGTCGACCCCCAGGTATTTATCAATGAACAACACACTGCGTTTCTCACCGGCCTGGACGTCCTGTCACGTTTAACTGATGGTCCTGTCTATGTGTGCACCGCTCCGGGTGCGTCAATACCGCAAAGCGACAATGACAGCATCCGTATTGAAGAGTTTGACGGACCTCATCCGGCGGGGCTGCCCGGCACTCATATTCACTTTCTCGATCCCGTGAGTCAGCACAGAACCGTATGGCACATTGGCTATCAGGACGTTATTGCCTGGGGAAATCTGTTTACAACCGGCAAGGTATTTTTTGAACGCGTGGTGGCGCTGAGTGGACCTTCGGTGGATCGTCCGCGCCTGCTGCGAACGCGGCTCGGTGCCAGTACTGACGAGTTGACAGCAGGGGAGATTGCCGCAGGTGATCACCGGATAATTTCAGGGTCGGTGTTCGACGGCCGTCGCGCTCATGGCCCGTCGGCTTTTCTGGGTCGTTACCACAATCAGATTTCCGTATTACGCGAAGGGCGTGACCGTGAACTGCTCGGTTTTGTCGCGCCGGGCTTCGATAAATTTTCCATCACGAGATTGTTTGCGGCCGCCTTTACAGGGCGCAGACAGTTCGAATTTACCACCAACAGGCGAGGCAGTGAACGGGCGATGGTGCCAACGGGTATATTTGAAGAACTTGTGCCCATGGATATTCTGCCGACACAGCTATTGCGTGCATTGCTGGTCAATGATGTCGATGTGGCCATTGACCTTGGTTGTCTGGAACTGGATGAAGAGGATCTTGCCTTGTGTACTTTCGGGTGTGCAGGCAAATATGAATATGGTCCCCATTTGCGTGCAATGCTGGATCTGATCGAGAAAGAGGGATAACGCCGATCATGGGTTTACGAAAATTTATGGACAGCATCGAGCCGCACTTCGAACCGGGGGGACGCCTGGAGAAGTTTTACGCTGTCTATGAAGCGATAGACACGATTTTGTATACCCCGGCGACCGTAACAGCCGGTGCGTCTCATGTCCGCGACGGCGTTGACCTGAAAAGGGTGATGACGACGGTTTGGTGGTGCGCTTTTTTCCCCATGGTCGTGGGTATGTATTATGTGGGCGCGCATGCCCTGGAAGCCATGCAGACGATGGGTGTCGAATCTCTCGGTGGTTGGCGTGGCTGGGTCCATGGGCTCCTTGCGGGCTATAATCCCGAGAGCATCTGGGACTGTTTTATTTATGGTGCCGTATTCTATGTGCCTATCTACTTTGTCACCTTTATGGTGGGTGCCTTCTGGGAGATTTTATTCGCCCTCAAGCGAGGCCACGAAATCAACGAAGGGTTTTTCGTCACCAGTATTCTCTTCTCGCTGACCGTGCCTGCCACGATTCCCCTTTGGCAGGTGGCCATCGGCATATCCTTCGGTGTTGTTATCGGTAAGGAAATTTTTGGCGGCACCGGCAAAAATTTCCTGAATCCGGCGCTGACGGGCCGGGCGTTTTTATTCTTTGCCTATCCCGCCCAGATGTCCGGCGATGCAGTCTGGACTGCTGTCGACGGATTCAGTGGCGCCACGCCCCTGGGTATCGCTGCGCTTGAAGGTCTCGATGGTATCGTTGCCCAGGGCGTTACCTGGTCCGATGCCTTTATCGGTAATCTGCAGGGATCGATCGGTGAAGTTTCCACGCTGGCAATATTTATCGGCGGGGCCATCCTGCTTATTACCAGGGTTGCCTCCTGGCGAATCATGGGCGGGGTGATGCTGGGCATGGTTGTCATGTCGACATTGTTCAACTGGATCGGATCGGATACCAACCCCATGTTCGGGATGCCCTGGTACTGGCACCTGGTCCTGGGTGGCTTTGCCTTCGGGATGGTGTATATGGCGACCGATCCAGTCTCTGCTTCCATGACCAATACGGGCAAGTGGATCTTCGGTGCACTAATCGGCGTCATGGTAGTACTCATCCGCGTGGTTAATCCCGCGTTTCCGGAAGGCACGATGCTGGCGATCCTGTTTGCCAATCTGTTCGCACCATTGATTGACTGGTTTGTGGTTCAATCGAACATAAAAAGGAGGCTTGCGCGCAATGCCCGGTGACAAAGACTCCATGAAAAACATTCTGCTGGTGGCGTTATCGGTGTGTTTCGCCTGCGCTGTCGTGGTGTCTACCACAGCCGTGATGTTGAAGCCTCAACGGATCGCCAACGAAGAATTAAACCGCAACAAGAATATTCTGGCCGCCGCGGGTTTATTCGAACCCGGTGAGATGAGCACGGAGCGTGTCGATGAACTCTTTGAGCGATTTACCATCAAGGTGATCGATCTCAAGCAAGAACGATTCCTGACTGAAGACGAAGTAGAGCGGGCGGGTATCGACGTTAAACGCTACGATCAACGCAAGGCTTCGAAGGATCCGGAACGGTCGATCAATTTGTCCGATTCTGAAGACGTCGCCGAGATCAGTCGGCGTGCCCGCTACAGTATTGCGTATCTGCTCAAGGACGACAGTGGTGAGCTGGAACGAATCGTCTTGCCGGTGCACGGTTATGGACTCTGGTCGACATTGTACGGGTTTATTGCATTGGAAGGTGACGGTAACACTGTCACCGGTATCACCTTCTACGAACATCAGGAAACGCCCGGGTTGGGTGGCGAGGTAGATAACCCTCGTTGGAAAGCCACCTGGGAGGGCAAGAAAATTTATGATGAACAAGGTGACGTCGCGCTACGGGTTATCAAGGGTAGCGTGGACGAAAACACACGCGATGCAGAACACAAAATCGATGGCTTGTCCGGTGCGACTCTGACTTCACGGGGCGTACAGAATCTCGTTGCCTTCTGGATGGGGGAAAACGGATTCGGGCCGATATTGAAACAACTGGAAAGCGAAGGCGTTTGAATAAGCTAAGGCGTTTAAGGAGGCAGCCAAATTATGTCAAGTCCTAAAGAAATTCTGCTGAATCCGATTTTT
>JBBDSF010000166.1:0-11701 GCA_040905125.1 Pseudomonadales bacterium
CTCTCCGCCACGCGTTCGGCCAGGCGCACAGCAATCTTTCTGAACACCTGACTCACTTCGCCGTCAGGGTCACTGACCAAGGGTGGTGTACCGCCATCCGACTGCTCGCGAATCCCCATGGACAAGGGCAATTGACCCAACAGTTCAGTGTCGTAATCAGCGGCGATCCTGGAGCCGCCACCGGCACCGAAGATAGCCTCCTCATGTCCACAGTTCGTGCAAATATGGGTACTCATATTCTCAACAATACCCAGCACCGGCACATTCACTTTGCGAAACATCTCGATACCCTTGCAGGCATCCAGCAGCGCAATGTCCTGGGGTGTGGTAACAACAACTGCACCGGATAGCGGAACCTGCTGTGCGAGGGTCAATTGAATATCGCCGGTGCCCGGCGGCATGTCCACGATCAGATATTCCACATCGTCCCACCGCGTCTGGGACATCAACTGCTGCAGAGCACTGCTCGCCATCGGCCCCCGCCATACAGTGGCCGCACGCGTGTCGGTTATAAAACTCATGGACATGCACTGCACGTCATGGGCCATGATCGGCACCATCAATTGATTCAGGACATCGGGGCGAACATCTTCTCCCACACCCATCATCATGCCCTGACTCGGGCCGTAGATGTCCGCATCCAGCAGCGCCACGCGATGACCTTCAGCGGCCAGCGCCAGGGCCAGATTGGCGGAGACCGTGGATTTACCGACACCGCCCTTGCCCGAGGCGACAGCGACAATATGCTGAACGCCGGGCAGTTGAACCTTCTTTTGCTCAGAACTACTAATGATTGACTCCTATGAACAAGCCTCCAGGGAACCTCTGATTAAGTCCGCTTCTCGTCCTCCCGCAAAAGCTTGTCCCCGGCTACGACCGGGGGCGGGAGTCTGATATCTTATTGACTTACCAGATTCCCGCATACGCGGGAATGACCTAATCAGAGCTGCCCTGGCCGCCTGGTTGTGAATGTGGCTTGAATTTGGCTGTCAATATACCAGAAGCAACCTTCGGCTACGACCGGCTTTTGGCCCGAGACTGCTTGTAGCCGGAGGCTGCTCGTAGGCGGAGGCTGCTTCTGTTATATTGTGCGCCCTTTGGAATTTGCCCTGACTTTCATGGAAAAACGCAATATTCTGGTCACCAGCGCGCTGCCCAACGCGAATGGCTCTATTCATCTGGGCCATTTACTGGAACATATACAGACTGACATTTGGGTTCGGTTCCAACGCCTGCTTGGAAATGAATGTATTTACGTCTGCGCCGATGATACACACGGTACGGCCATCATGCTCAAGGCAGAGGAACTTGGTATCGATCCGGAAACCTTGATAGCCCAGGTCAAGGAAGAACATGAGCGAGACCTGGTCGACTTCCTCGTCTACCACGACAATTACTACACGACGCACTCCACCGAAAATCGGGAGCTCGCCGAACTCATCTATACGCGCTTGAAAAATGCGGGAGAAATCGCGGTCCGCCCCGTGAATCAGCTTTACGATTCCGAGCGGGAAATTTTTCTGGCAGACCGTTTTATTGTCGGCACCTGCCCTCACTGTCACACCGAAGGTCAATATGGCGACAATTGCGAGGCATGTGGTGCAACGTATGATGCCACGGATCTGCTTCATCCAAAGTCAAAATTGTCGGGTGCCGAACCCGAGCTTCGGGAGTCGACCCACTTTTTCTTCAAACTCTCGAACTTTACTGATTTTCTAAAAGAATGGACTCGCAGTGGCACCTTGCAGGATCAAGTAGCCAACAAATTAGCTGAGTGGCTCGACGAAGGCCTGCAGGATTGGGATATAAGCCGTGATGCACCCTATTTTGGCTTTGAAATCCCGGGGGAGCCGGGTAAGTACTTTTACGTCTGGATGGACGCGCCTATCGGTTACATGGCCAGTTTTAAAAAGTACTGCGAAACGACTGGAAAGGCCGTGTTCGATGACTACTGGAAACCGGATTCCAAACACGAGGTTCATCATTTTATAGGCAAGGACATCATCAACTTCCATGCTCTGTTCTGGCCAGCCATATTACACGCGTCAGGATTTCGCACGCCCACCAGAATTCATACTCATGGATTTATTACGGTCAACGGGTTGAAGATGTCGAAGTCACGGGGCACGTTTATTAATGCCAGGACCTATCTGGACCACCTTGATCCCGAGTACCTCCGCTATTTCTTTGCCACCAAACTAAGCAGCGGTGCGGATGACCTCGACGTCAACCTTGAGGACTTCATCCAGCGGGTAAATTCGGATGTTGTAGGCAAAGTGGTGAATATTGCCAGTCGTTGTGCCGGCTTCATCAACAAGAACTTTGACGGCAAGTTGTCCACGGAGCCACAAACGGACCTGATCAACCATTTCCTCAGCCAGCAGGACGACATCACGCAACACTACGAGAACGGCGATTTCGGCCGAGCCGTGCGAGAAGTCATGACCATGGCAGACCACGCCAATCAATACATCGACGAGCATAAACCCTGGGTTATGATTCGAGAAGCGGGCAATGAATCCGCGGTACAAAACGTCTGTTCCGACGGTATTAACCTGTTCCGTATCATCATTACCTATTTGAAACCGATCTTGCCGCTTCTGGCACAAAGGACCGAGGAGTTCTTGAATATCGAACCATTGAGCTGGAACAATATCCACGAGGTGCTTCGAGACCACAAAATTAATCGGTTCAAGCCCCTGATGACACGTATCGAACCGAGCGCGGTGGACAACATGATAACTGCTTCCAGGGAAGCGCCCGAGGAGGTCGAACAGGATGATATTGACCCCGTGCTACCGGAAATCGAATTTGACACGTTTGGGAAAATCGACTTGCGCGTGGCAGAAATTATCAAGGCGGAGCTGGTGGAAGGCGCCGACAAATTGCTAAGGCTTACTCTCGATATCGGCAATGACCAGAAAACCGTCTTTGCCGGTATCAAATCCGCTTACGAACCGGAGCAACTGGTGGGCAAACTGACTGTCATGGTCGCCAACCTCAAACCACGCAAGATGCGGTTCGGCACCTCCGAGGGCATGGTCCTTGCCGCGGGTCCCGGCGGTAAGGATATCTGGCTCCTGGAGCCCGACGAAGGGGCGAAACCTGGTATGCGTGTCAGCTGATCTAATACGGTGGGTCCAATGCCCGAGTCATTGGTTATTCTGTTAAGCGCGATCTTTGTAAATAATTTTGTGATGGTGCAGTTCCTTGGCCTGTGTCCGTTTATGGGCGCATCACGGAAATTTCATGGCGCTCTGGGTATGGCTGCGGCCACAACCTTTGTACTTACGCTCGCGTCGGCAGCAAGCTATCTGGTTGAACGCTACGTCCTGGTACCGCTCGACATAGAATTTCTGCGTATCATCGCTTTCATCGTTATCATTGCGGCCCTGGTGCAATTCACGGAGATCGTTATTCGCGCGACCCAGCCTTTGCTGCATCAGATACTGGGTATCTTTATACCTCTCATTACCACAAACTGCGCGGTGCTTGGCGTTGCTCTGCTGAACGTTCGCCAGACTCATGGCTTCGTGGAGTCCATTATGTATGGACTGGGGGCCGCCCTGGGCTTTTCACTGTTACTGTTGATGTTTGCAGCCATCAGGGAAAAACAGGAGTTCGCCGACATTCCAGTGCCGTTTCAGGGTGCCGCCATCAATATGATAACCGCCGGCTTACTGTCACTCGGGTTTCTCGGCTTTACCGGAATGGATTAAGGGAGACGGGCCATATGTTAATGGAATTCGTCGCCGGTGCCTTGCTGGTCACCGGAATTGGCTGTACAGCGGCCGTGTTGCTAACGGTAGCGTCACGTCGCTATGCGTCCAGCGATAATTCCATCGTGGATCTGGTTAACGCGGAGCTTCCTCAAACCCAATGTGCCCAGTGTGGGTACCCCGGATGTCGGCCCTATGCCGAGGCAATCGTTAACGGCGAGGCCATCAACAAGTGTCCGCCGGGGGGCGACGATACGATTACACGGCTGGCCAATTTGCTTGGGCGGCCGGCGGCACCGCTTGATCCGAGTCTCGACAACTCCGATCCCGATCGGGTCGCCTTCATCGACGAAGAGGAATGCATTGGTTGCACGCTTTGTATCAGGGCCTGTCCGGTAGATGCGATTATCGGGGCACACCAGATGATGCATACGGTTATCGAATCGGAGTGCACGGGCTGCGATCTCTGCATAGAGCCATGCCCGGTCGATTGCATCGAGATGCGCCCGGTGGAAAAACTACATGAGTTGCCGGAGCCGGCCCCTGCCACGGAAATGCCCTGTATTCAATGTGACCGCTGCGAAGAAGTCTGTCCTCGTGGCCTGAAACCTCAGCTTTTACATTGGTATCTGGATTCACCGGAACGTCTACAACGTCTGGATGTGGCCGCCTGCATCGAGTGTGCTCGCTGCGACAATGTCTGCCCAAGTCATATTCCCCTGGCGACTCGCTTCGGCAATGTCAAACAAAAGCTTGAACAGCAGGCAGAAGAAGCCCGGCGTGCGGCCCGACTGGAACATCGATACCTGCGCAAACAGGCCCGGGAACAACAAGATACTGAACGCATCAGCAAGCCACCCGCCAAGTCGGACCGCGCCGCGCTGATCAATGCCGTCAAGGGCGAAGTGAGCCATTGAATAACGTGGCCTCAACCTCGCGCATTATGCTGCAGGTGTTTACAGCGCTGATGCCAGGCGCCATCGTCCTGACCTGGTTCTTCGGCCCTGGTATCGCCGTCAATCTTGCGGTGGCGGTTGCGGCATGCCTTGCCTTCGAAGCCATTGCCCTGCTGGCAAGACAATGTCCCCTGACAACAATGTTGGACGGCAGTGCCGTCGTGACCGGGGCATTGCTTGGACTTGCCTTACCACCTTTCCTGCCTCTGTGGATGGTCGTCGTTGGCTGTCTCTTTGCTGTCGTATTCGCCAAGCATCTTTATGGCGGCCTCGGTCAAAATCTGTTTAATCCTGCGATGGCGGGCTACGCGGTGATGATCATTGCATTTCCCCTCGCCATGTCAGTTTGGCCATCGCCTGCATCCCCAGGGTCCGGGAGTATAAACCTTCTCGATGTTTTACTCATAAAACTCGGCGCGCCGGTGGCTGACGCCGTCACCATGGCGACCCCACTGGATACATTCAAGTTTCGAGGCACCATGACAGTGAATGAAATATGGTCTCGCGAGAATGGCTTTGGCAGCGTATCAGGCGTCGGCTGGCAATGGGTCAACCTTGCTTTTCTCCTGGGCGGGATTTATCTGATCACGATACGCGCCTGTGGCTGGCTGGCACCGGCAGCCATGCTGGCGAGCCTTATCGTCCTGCCCGGTATTTTCTACGACGGCGGCAGTTCCGAAAGCCTGGGCTCGCCGCTGTTTCATCTGTTCGGCGGGGCCACGATGATGGCGGCATTCTTCATCGTCACGGACCCTGTGACTTCACCGAGTAATCCTCAAGGACAGATCGTATTTGGTCTGGGGGTTGGCGCCATTACCTTTCTGATCCGTAGTACGGGTGCGTACCCCGAAGGTATCGCGTTTGCCATATTATTGATGAACGCTGCCAGCCCGCTGATCGATCATCTACAATGGCGAGCGACATGATGACCCCCGTAATTTTCAGATTGACTGTCCTGGCAGCCTGTTGCGGATTATTGATCAGTACCGTTTACTCGCTGAGCCGTGACGATATCAGGGAAAATCGGCGCGCCTTTGCCGTTCGGCAGCTTGTCGACGTCGTTGGCGACCCGGCAGCCGCTCTGGTTGCGCTCGACGATCATCTTTATCGCGTTGAAAAAGACGACGCGCCCCAGGGTTTCGTGTTCGAGACGGTGACCCGCGAAGGCTATAACGGCAAGATAGAACTGTGGTTAGGGGTAAACAAGGACAATAAAATTACGGGCGTTCGGGTCAAGTCACATCAGGAAACGCCGGGAATCGGCGACAAAATCGAAACCGGCGTTTCTGACTGGATACTATCCTTTAACGGCAAGTCTCTGGAGAGTCCGGCCGTCGAGGATTGGATGGTCAAAAAAGACGGCGGCGAATTCGATCAGTTTACCGGTGCCACGATTACCGCCCGAGCGGTTGTTGCCGCCGTCAGGCAGGGACTCGAACGAGCTCGCAAACAGCAAGGTGACTGGCAAGTCATGGATGCCAGGGAGGAAGAGCAATGACCCCCTCGGCACGAGATGTGGCAACCCGGGGACTGTGGCAAGACAACCCCGCCCTGGTGCAATTGCTCGGTCTTTGCCCATTGCTCGCGGTGTCGAACACCGTGGTCAACAGCCTTGGACTGGGGATTGCCACCTTCCTGGTGTTGATCATGTCCAATTTGGTCATCAGTTCTATTCGTCGATTCCTGGATGAGAACACCCGATTGCCCGCGCAGATAATGGTTATCGCGACCTTCGTGACCTGCGCCGACATCCTGCTTCAGGCGTGGTTCTTTGATCTCCATCATCGTATCGGGCTGTTTGTTGCCCTGATTGTCACCAACTGCGCCTTGTTGGGCCGTGCCGAAAGTTTCGCCCGACGTAATACTCTGCCCTGGGCGATCCTGGACGGCGCAATGATGGGGCTTGGATTTTTGATCGCCATCGTCGCGATGGGCGCCATACGCGAAGTGTTGGGGCATGGGACTCTGTTCGCCAATATGAACCTTCTGTTCGGGCCGACCGCCGCCAATTGGACATTGACGCTATCGGACAACGGCTTTTTGCTGACGATACTGCCCCCTGGTGCCTTTCTGACACTTGGATGTCTTATCGCATTAAAAAACCTGATCGACAATATAGCTGGCAAGCGATCCCGATCCCGCCTCGAAACAAACCCACAAAATTAAAAGGTACTCATGAACGCTGGAAAACGTTATGAAATCATGGCCCGCCTGCGCGAGGAAAACCCGGCACCGACGACCGAACTGGTTTACAAATCACCGTTCGAGCTGCTTGTCTCGGTCATGCTGTCAGCCCAGGCAACCGACGTCAGTGTCAACAAGGCAACCGGCAAACTGTTCGCCGTCGCCAATACGCCCGAAGGCATCCTCAAGCTCGGTGAGACGAAGCTGAAATCCTTTATCAAGACTATCGGGCTCTATAACAATAAGGCGAAGAATCTCATCAAGACCTGTGAGATTCTGGTGAACGAACATAACTCCGAGGTGCCCCGTATCCGGGAGGAGCTGGAAGCCCTGCCCGGCGTGGGACGGAAAACCGCCAATGTTATATTGAATACCGCCTTTGATCAGCCCACCGTCGCCGTGGATACGCACATCTACCGCATTTGCAATCGCACAAAAATTGCGCCGGGTAAAACCGTACGTGAAGTTGAAGACAAGTTAATCCGGTTCATTGCCGACGAGTTTATACGTGGCGCGCATCATTGGCTTATCCTCCATGGCCGCTATATCTGCGTTGCCCGTAAACCGAAATGCGATGCGTGTGTTATTTATGATCTGTGTGAGTACAAGCAGAAGACATGTTAGTCGCCAATCTGGCGGAGGACACTACCATGTCGGCTCAAATCAGGTATTGGCACAGTTGGCGGCTTCTTCTCGTGTATAAAAGACGCCCTTGCGTACAAAGCCGGCCACTATACCGGGTCGCAAGCTCAATACTCTGCCTCGGCCATCAACCTGCGCGGCCCACTCCGGGGGTAACCAGGCGATAATATGTAATTCTGCGGGCGTGCCGTTCTCGTGTGTTGAAAGGACGATCCTCCCGGTGACGGTATCCTGAAAGGCGGGGAGAAATCCGAGTGCACGGTTGTTCTCGCTGACTCCCTGCGTATTACAAAATTGCCCGTTTTCCTGTTGCAGCCTTTGGTTGTCCATGTCTTTGCCATGCGTTCGATTTCAACCTTAAATGCTGCATTTCTCATGCCACTTCAGCTAATTCACGTTATCTTCCTGATTTTCAAAGGCTTTCTGACAAATCGTGCGTTAATCGTCCGTGGCTCAGGGTGCCCTGCCGTGTCCATCATTGACCGTGTGGGACCGGCGCATCCCGCAGGGACTGCCAACATCGCAGGCGTATCATGTTGTCGTCATTATCGAGGTCAACCATCGCAACTGCGGGTATCGATCTCACTCCAGCCCTCCTCCCACTCCTCATCCAGGTCCGACCAATCTTCCGGTTCCTCGTCAGGCCTGGTGGCATGAAATTCCGGCGGTAAATCAAGATTCATTCGCAGCAGCTCGCGCAGCCGGGTCAGACTTTTTCTCTGCATGGTGACGAAAGGATCGGACTGACTACCGGGCGGGATCTCCTGCATTTCCTCGAACAAATACAAGGTATACCAAAAAGTTCGCTCTCGCCGGGTCGGTGCCTGGATCTTTTTACCACCAAACAGGGTAGACCATTCGGCAACCACCCCGTCAACAAACGCCCGCGGGCCCGGATCTACATGCGTTGATGGCGCCTCACCATCAAGATATCTGAGCAGCTGTTCGCGATTTCTGTATATAAATTCCTTGACGCTTTCCATCTCTGCTTCCTCACGACAATCAGGATTATTCACTATAAACCTGATGAGGACTGCAGCCTTTCAGCGATTGCCGTCAAGACGGTGCAGTTTTATCTGAAATGTTTGTAGGAAATAAGCGGAGGAAAAGTCAGTAAGTGCGTCCTTTCTTTGCCGCAATTCGCAGCCGTAAGGCGTTGAGCTTTATAAACCCGGCGGCATCGGCTTGATCATAGGCGCCGGCATCATCCTCGAAGGTTACGATTTCGTCGTCGTACAAGCTCTGATCCGCGGATTGTCTGCCCACGACAATGACATTGCCTTTATACAATTTCAGCCTGACTTTGCCATTCACGTGGACCTGGGATTCATCGATCAACGCTTGTAATGCGCTGCGCTCCGGCGACCACCAGTAACCATTGTAGATCAGACTCGCATACCGGGGCATCAGGTCGTCTTTAAGGTGCGCTAATTCACGATCCAGTGTCACCGACTCTATAGCCCGGTGGGCCTTGAGCAATATCGTGCCACCGGGGGTTTCATAGCAACCGCGGGCCTTCATGCCCACGTAGCGATTTTCAACAATATCGACTCGACCGATACCATGTTCGCCACCCAATTTATTGAGGCGCGCCAGGACTGTCGCCGGCGACATCGATTCGTCATTGATTTTGGTGACATCGCCACCCTTGAACGTCAGCTCAATATACAGTGGCTCATCCGGTGCAGCTTCCGGCGCGCAGGTCCAAAGCCACATGGGCTCTTCCGGTTCCGCATATGGGTCCTCGAGGATCCCGCCTTCATAAGAGATATGCAGCAGATTGGCATCCATGGAATAAGGTGATTTGGTTCCCTGATGCGGACGATCGACCTTGATCTGATGCTTCTCACAAAACTCCATCAGCGCTTCACGTGAGTTGAGGTCCCACTCGCGCCAGGGCGCGATCACTTTGACATCCGGCTTCAGTGCATAGGCACCCAGCTCGAATCGCACCTGATCGTTTCCCTTGCCCGTGGCACCGTGGGAAATGGCATCGGCACCGGTTTCGTTGGCTATTTCCACCAGTCGCTTGGCAATCAACGGCCGGGCGATAGACGTGCCCAACAGATATTCGCCTTCATAAATGGTGTTGCAGCGGAACATTGGATACACATAGTCGCGAACGAACTCCTCACGCAGGTCTTCGATATAAACTTCCTTCACGCCCAGACTTCGCGCTTTTTCGCGGGCCGGCTCAACGTCTTCACCCTGGCCCAGGTCCGCGGTAAACGTCACAACTTCGCATTCATAGGTTTCCTGGAGCCACTTCAGAATGGCGGACGTATCCAGCCCGCCGGAATAGGCTAGTACAACTTTGTTGATATCGCTCATGAGACCTGGCTTCCGCTAAGACAAAGTGCGCATTTTACAGTTATGAGTTGCGAGTTGCGAGTTACGAGTTACGAGTACGCCGTGCTACAATGGCATGCGTTTTCCACAGATCTCGACCCATGCGAAGTATCACTATCGGCCGACCAGATGACTGGCATGTTCATCTCAGAGACGAAAAATATCTGAATACCACGGTCCAGGATATCAGTCGATATTTCGGTCGCGCGATCGTCATGCCGAATCTGGTGCCGCCCGTGACGACAACGACCCAAGCGAAGCACTATTACGATCGGATTAGTACCTTGATTCCCAAACAGTCCGCATTCGAGCCGCTGATGACCTTATATCTGACGGACAATACGGATGAACAAACGGTTCGCGAAGCCAAACAATCAGATATTATTCATGCGTTCAAATTGTATCCCGCCGGGGCGACCACACATTCAGATGCCGGTGTGAAGGAGATCGAATCGCTGTTTCCCATTTTTGAAGTTATGCAGACCCATGGCATGGTTCTGTCGATCCATGGCGAGGTGACGGATGAAACTGTAGACATCTTCGATCGTGAAGCAGTATTCATCGACCGATACCTGATACCAATTTGTGAGCGGTTCCCCGAACTCAACGTCATATTTGAACACATCACCACGCAAGAAGCCGTGGCATTCGTCGAGGGGGCAGGGAACAATGTGGGAGCTACCATTACTGCCCATCACTTGCTCTATAATCGTAACGATCTGCTAAGTGGCGGACTCAAGCCCGTCTATTATTGCCTGCCTGTGCTAAAGCGTGACCGCCATCAGCGGGCGCTGATCAAAGCGGCGACCTCCGGAAACAGCAGATTTTTCCTTGGCACGGATTCGGCGCCTCACCCACGGTCACACAAGGAAAGTGCCTGTGGATGTGCTGCAGGTTGTTATACAGCCCACAGCGCGCTGGAATTGTATGCCGAGGTATTTGATCAGGCCGGTGCACTGGATCGACTGGAGGGTTTTTCCAGTCATTATGGTGCGGACTTTTATGGCTTACCACGGAATGCGGACACTATTACACTCACCGAGAACTCCTGGGAAATACCTGATGTGCTGACCTTTGGTGACGAGGAGTTAGTGCCGATTCGCGGCGGCGAACACGTTAGCTGGCGAGTGGACGGTTCCATGACACGGTAAACCACCACCTGGAACCTTCAGGTTTAAGGATATGAATTGAACGAAGAAAAAAAACCCATCGCACGCCGTTTCCGTGGCTATCTACCCGTGGCGGTGGACCTTGAAACTGGCGGCTTCAACGCCCGCACGGATGCCATCCTGGAAGTCGCCGCCATCATTATCCAAATGAACGACCAGGGCCTGCTGGTGCCGGGCAAGAAAATGTACGATAACGTCAAGCCGTTTGAGGGCGCCAATATAGAACAGGCCTCCCTGGACTTTACCGGAATAGATCCGGACAGTCCGCTGCGGCTGGCTGTCCCGGAGAGCGAAGCTTTGTCCAAAATATTCAGAGCGATCAGAAAGGAGTTGCGAGAAACCGGCTGCCAACGGGCAATATTAGTGGCCCACAACTCAGCTTTCGACCTTGGCTTTATCAATAAGGCGGCTGAACGGAACAACATAAAACGCAATCCGTTTCACCCGTTTTCTTCCTTCGATACTGCAACACTGTGTGGCCTTGCCTTTGGGCAAACTGTACTGGCAAGAGCCTGCGAATCGGCTAATATTCGTTTCGATGCAGGCGAAGCCCACGCGGCCCTGTACGACTGCGAGAAGACCGCCGAGATGTTCTGCTATATCGTCAACCGGTGGAAGAAGCTTGGCGGGATATGAGGGTAGCAGCGACGTCCCGGAATGACACGATAGTGTCGTCCCGAGC
>JBBDSF010000166.1:11801-16693 GCA_040905125.1 Pseudomonadales bacterium
CGGTCGAAATGACAAGGGTTTTTAATCGAAGTCGGCGACGAGCGACTCACGGACATTGTCCGGCACTGTCGCGCTATGCGAGTACTCCGGATGCGTAACGCCCAGCGTCAGACCGCTGCCTGACTTTAGCGCCGCAATCATGTCGTCGGTCAACTCGAACCGCATAAAATGAACTGCTGAGGTTTTATCGTCCGTCGATCGTTCCAGATCTTCGTTGGCATAGGGCACTACTTTTTCATGTCCTTCTACCTGAAGATAAATGGTGTCTTCGACTCGCGCCAGACGTGCAAGCGCCTTGCGCCGTTCTTCGACATCCTCGTACTCGATCATTAATGTTGCTTTAAGATTGGTACCGTCAGGGATGAGCGGGTTATACGCGCTCAACTCGTCCTCTATATCACTCGGCTCAAAGATTTTCTCGATCCTGAGCATTTCCTGAACCTGATATTGAATCGTCAGGCGATCTTCAAAAGTGAAGGTCATGTGATCGCCAACAAACACATAGCGGTTCTTTTTGTGTCCACGTATTTTCTGACGAAACGCTTCACGTTCTGTTGCGTATTCCTCAAGGCTCCACAGATCATCACGGTGTAACGGCTGCATAGAATATCTCCTCAAATGGTTATAGCCCGTAAGCATTCTTAAGCAGGGTTAACGGATGGGTCACATGGGAACCATCGGCCATACCGTGTTCGATGTGGTGACCCGCCATGGCACAATCGCTAGTGTACCAGGCAGCCTCGGCTTGTTTTACCCGGTTAACGACCGGTTTCAATATTTTCATCGCCCCGTCATGACGCTCGGATTTCAGCGTGTAGGTACCATCATGTCCAGAGCACCTTTCTATTGGCGTCACCTCCGTATCCGGTATCAATGAAAACAAGTCCCTCGTTTTCATTCCCATGTTCTGTACGCGTTGGTGACAAGCTACCTGATACGCAATGGCCCCCAACGGATTCTTGAAATCCGTATCAAGCAAACCCGCCTTGTGACGCAACATAAGATATTCGAACGGATCAAACACCGCCTCCTTGACTTTTTCTACTTGTTCATCCTGCGGATACATTAAAGGTATTTCCTGCTTGAACATTAGTGTGCATGACGGGATCAAAGTGACAATGTCCCAGCCATCATCTACAAGTTCAGCCAATCTCGGAATATTATGATCTTTAAGTTTCTCTACTGTATCCAGATCACCCAGATCATATTTCGGCATGCCACAACACTGGACATTTTGAACCAGCGTGACGGGAATGCCGTTGTGTTCAAATACCCGAAAGAAGTCTTCGCCCAGCTCCGGATGGTTGAAGTTGCCGAAACAAGTACCAAACAACGCGACATTACCAGTAGTAGCATCAGTCGGTTTAACCTCAACGTCAGCCGGCACACGCCCTTTCATACGTTTCTCAAGGGTGTTGCTGTTGTATTGAGGCAGAGGAGCATCCTGATGAATACCCGCGACGCTGTCCAACACTTTTCTAAAGGGCTTCAAACTATTGAAAAAATTCGCGCTTTGCGCAATACCAGGCTTGCCCACGATTCCACCCATCATATCGGTGGACGTGATAACGCGGTCTCGCAGCTTGCTCTTACCCTTTTTAAAATTGACTGCCTTGGCCCGCAGCATTAAATGCGGAAAGTCTACATTCCACTCATGCGGTGGAACGTAAGGACATTTAGTCTGGTAGCACAGATCACACTGATAGCAATTATCCACTACCTCGTTAAAGTCTGCCGGATCGACGCCATCGACCTCCATGGTTTCCGACTCGTCGATGAGATCGAACATGACAGGAAACGACTGGCAGAGATTAAAACATCGCCTGCACCCGTGACATATATCGAATACACGCTCGAGCTCCTGCTGAACCTTGTCTGCGTCCCAAAATTCCGGCTTGTCTTGTCCCAACGGATACCGAATGGGGGCATCCACACTGCCTTCACGCTGACTCATGCTTTGACACTCCTGACTCGATAGGTCCTGAGATCACAATAAGGAAACCGGATTGTCCGCTTCAGCATCCCGGCAAAGCAGACAATCCGACTTTGTGGTAATCAGATCAATCGTCGAGAGTATCCAGAGCCTTCTGGAATCGATTGGCATGGGAGCGCTCGGCCTTGGCAAGAGTCTCCATCCAGTCTGCAATCTCTTCAAAGCCTTCGTCGCGGGCTGCCTTGGCCATACCCGGATACATGTCGGTATATTCGTAGGTTTCCCCGGCAATAGCCGACTCCAGATTCTGTGCGGTCGCGCCGATCGGCTTATCGGTGACGGGGTCGCCCACTGTTTCCAGGAATTCAAGATGACCATGCGCATGGCCGGTTTCACCTTCGGCAGTGGAACGAAATACCGCGGAGACATCGTTATAACCCTCCACATCTGCCTTGGCGGCAAAATATAGATACCGTCGGTTAGCCTGCGACTCTCCGGCAAATGCTTCTTTCAGATTCTCGTGTGTTTTACTACCTTTAAGATCCATGTTACTTACCTCTCACTCGGGGGTTTAAAAGGAACCGGTCTACAAACGACAAATTCCAACGTCTTACGAGGCAAGTATACAGAGGTAGTTTCGTGAGTAAAACAATGAGGGTGAGGGCGACGACCCGTGGGATCGTCGCCCTCGAGGGGACAGACTAGAAGCTGTACTCGAAACCCAGCGAAGCCGTGCGAGGCTTGTTCGGCCGGGCTCCGTCGGGTTTACGGGAAATGATGGATTGCTCATCCAGTAGATTTTCGACTTTCACGAAAACGACCGCTCTGGATGTCAGGTTGTACCGACTGACGAGGTCCAGCACCAAGAGTGATTCCGTGCTCGAGAATTGGTCCCCTGTTCTTTCGCAGCCAACCGACATGCACATCTCGTCCGCATACTTGGCAACAGCATAGCTGTTCCAGCCACTGTCGTGTTCAAGACCAACCCGCAAGCTGGCCGATTGCTCGGGGATATCGGCCAGAATGTCTCCACTCTGGAATCCCGTGGTGGGATTGTCTTTGCTGATTTCCGCATCAGTATAGGTATAGGCCAATTGCACCGGGACGTGAAAGCCGCCGGCCGTAAAGGAATGACCAACCTGTAATTCGATACCCGAGACTTCGGCTTCACCAGTGGTAAAGCTGCCCGAGGTCGCACCGTTACTGCACGGATTCCCGACCGAGCAGTTTTCCGTCTTATTGTCGAAGTCGCTGAAGAAGCCTATCGTTTCAACAAACATCGGTCCCCGCTGAAAGCGGATACCGGCTTCGTAGTTGATGCTGGTTTCGGGCTCCTCGAATTCGCGGGCACCGCCACCAAGCGGCGAGAACCCTCTGTGCACACCGGCAAGCACTTGCCAGTCCTCGTCAATGTCATAAGTAAACGAGATTCCGGGCAACCATTCGTCGTTATCGTTGGAGCGCCGGCTTGCCACGACACCGCGTAACGGGTCATTGAACTCGTCGCGGGAGGTTTCCACGTCTTCGTAGCGCAGCAGCAGGTTCAGTGCCAGATCCTGTGTGACCTGCCAACGATCCGTCACCCAGAAGGACAAGGCGTCGGCTTCTTCAACGCGATTATCGCCCCCCGTGGGGTCGATCACATTGCGGAATACCAGCTCGCCATCGACCTGGTCATAAGCTTCTACCGGCTGGAATCGATCCATTTCGTCCCAGTGCGTGCGTGCACCAATATTAAGCTGGTGCGTATCCAGGTCGACGACGACATTCACATCCAGACCGTAAGATTCATAGCTACGATTGTTGTGTTTGTAATTCAGCCCGGCTATATCAGCCGTGCCGTCAAGTACTGCCTGAGCTGTAGCATCACCATTATTGGCCAGGTCCACCAATGTGCCGCCGCCGGCCAGCTTGAACCAGTCGCGAAAGAATTCGTTGTAGTAGCCAGTCGCCGTGACCGAAACGATCGGGCTAAGGTCCCGCGTGTAGGCAATACTATAACCCTCGTGATCATTGTTCATCTGATCGATGGCGGAAAGGCCGTAACGGCGATTTTCATCACGGTCAAAATCGGCGTCGGTCAATCCCAGATACGTTTCGTTAGACACTTCCTCGGAATACTGTAACTTGAGAAGCAGACTTTGCCTTTCATCTTCCCAGCCCAGCTTGACCACATAGTCCTCGATATCGTAGCCGGTATCTCTGCTGCTTCGATCGACATCCTTGAAACCGTCACTGTCTCGCTGTGCGGTTTCCACCAGCCAGCGGAAATTACCGCTTCTACCACCATAGTGCCCATGAAGGTCACGGGTATTGTCTTCGCCGAGGACAGCCACCAGGGCACCCGAGTTCTCGCTGGGTATGGGCGTGGAAACCAGATTGATGACACCGCCGGTCGTTTGAGGACCGTGACGCAACAACGGCGCTCCCTTCAACACTTCCACGGACGACATACGCCAGGTGGACGGAAAGTAGTATGCGGCTGGATTGGAGTAAGGCGCAGGCGCAATCATGATGCCGTCTTCCATCAAGGTTACCTTGCTGGAACGGCCCGAGCTGGCTGCCCGTATACCGATGTTTGGCCGCAGCCCGTATCCATCTTCTTCAAGGATATAGGTACCAGGTATGGTTTTGAGTACCTGATTAATGTCGGTGGCTGCCTCAACGCGCAGCTGTTCACTGTCGACTACGGCGCCGGAACCCGCGACCTGTCTGGCTTCTTCTCTGGAACCGATAATCCGGACTTCTTCCATCACCGGTCTGACGATGGGCGCGTCATCCGGTGTACCCTCGGCCCCCGCCACGATCGGCATCGACAAGGACAATAGTCCAGCTGTCATGGCTCTTGTAATCGCGAAACATTGCATTTATCAAACCCCCAAATCATTCAGCTAAAATAGTGGCGACAATAATAAGGGGATTCAATTGCATTTGCAAATGATTCTCATTTAGTTTTTTT
>JBBDSF010000166.1:16793-22911 GCA_040905125.1 Pseudomonadales bacterium
TGTCAGACTCCCGCTTTCGCGGGAGTGACGAGAACCTTTCGCGGGAGTGACGAGAACCTTTCGCGGGAGTGACGAGAACCTTTCGCGGGAGTGACGAGAAGCTTTCGCGGGAGTGACGAGAAGCGGACTTATTCGGAGATTCCCTGGCCGCTAAGCGGCTCCTGGCTATTCTTCGTCAGTAGCCGCTTTTTCCGCCGCTTGCTTGATCATGGGCTGGAGTTCTCCGGACTGGTACATCTCGGTCACAATGTCACAGCCGCCGACCAGTTCGCCGTCGACAAAAAGCTGTGGGAAGGTGGGCCAATCCGAATATTGAGGCAGATTTGCACGGATATCCGGATTCGATAAAATGTCGATATAAGCGAACCGCTCACCACAAGCCATAAGGACCTGGCTCGTCTGGGCGGAAAAACCGCATTGGGGCTGATCCGGGGACCCTTTCATGTATATCAGGATCGGATTTGACTCGACCTGTTCCTTAATGGTTTCCAGAATTTCCATGATTATCACTCTCTATCATTAATGTCTGTGCTAATTGATCGCGTCTGTGCACGCGGGCGCCACATTATATCGTGTTCGAGCATTTGATGTGCAGTACCATCCCTCGTTTGATTATCCCGTACTCAAAAAATTCCACCGAATCCACCACCGCCGGGCGTTTCTACGCGTAACACCTGCCCGACACGTACCGACAACTGGCACTTACCCGGCAGAGCCCTGCCATCCAGCCAGTTCATACCAGGCTTGCCAGCCGTGCCATGGGCCAGCCCCCAGGGCGCATGCCGTCGCCGCTCGGTGATCAGAGTAACCGCTGCCGATTCGAGAAATTCGAATTCCCGGACTAATCCGTTACCGCCGTGATAGCGTCCGTTGCCACCGGAATCCCGGCGAACAGAATATTCACGAATGCGCAATGGATAATGCATCTCCAGACTCTCGATCGGTGTATTCAGCGTGTTCGTCATGTGGGATTGAACCGCAGACAATCCATCACCTGCCCCATGGGCCCCCATGCCGCCGGCCACCGTCTCATAGTAATCCCAGGGTCGATTACTCTGATGGTTACCCATGGCAATATTATTCATGGTGCCCTGACTGGCCGCGGGTATTTTATCAGGCAAGGCCTGTGCCAATGCTCCCAACACCGTATCCACAATGCGCATGGACGTTTCCACATTGCCGGCAACCACCGCCGCCGGTCGACGCGCATTGACCAGGCACCCTTCCGGGGCGTGTAACTCGACGAACTTGAATGTTCCGGCACACGCCGGCGTATGGTCCGGTAACAGGCACCGGAAACCATAAAAGACTGCCGCCGCCGCTACTGACAATGGACAATTGATATTACCCCGGACCTCGTCTGCGGTACCGGTAAAATCCACTTTGATGCCGTGGGCCGAAACCTCGACCGACACGTGGATCGCCACATCTTCAGTGCCACAGCCGTCATCGTCCATGTAATCGGTGAATTGCCAATTCCCTTCGGGAATTTCCTTGAGCGTATTGCGCGCCAGTCGTTCACCATAATCGTTAATCTCGTCAATACCACTGAGGAATTGGTTTTTACCGAGCTTGTTGACCAGATGCGCCAATCGGTCCAGGCCGACGCGGTTGGCACTCATCTGTGCCGCGAAGTCGCCCGCCATATCGGCACCCTCGATACCGCTCAAACGCTCCATCTCTTCATGCACGACCTGCCCCTTTCTGACAATCAGGGTTGGCGGGATTATCAATCCCTCTTCTTCCAGGCTGGTGGATAACGGCATGGAACCCGGACTCTCTGCACCAATGTTGGCGTGATGCGCGCGATTGGCAACAAATGCAACAATATTCCCGTCGACAAACAAAGGGGATACCAGCGTGACATCCGGCAGATGTGTCCCGCCCAGATATGGATCGTTAAGCGCTAACACATCGCCTTCGGACCAATCGACACCATCGACAATATCCGCCATGGCATAAGCCATACTGCCCAGATGCACAGGGATATGCGCCGCCTGAGCAAACAATGCACCTCGGCAATCGAACAGGGCACAAGACAGGTCCAGTCGATCCTTAATGTTGGGAGAGAAAGCCGCCTGGCGAAGAACCACCCCCATCTCGTTACAGATGGCCTCAACGCGGCTGATCAGTATACCCAGTTCAATCGGAGACATAGGTTACGTGGCAAAATTATGGACTTTCGAGTTTAACGAATCTGGTTTATGATCGCTCCCTTTTTCCGGAAGTTCCCGGGAAGGGGCTATCGTGGCATGACCGACGCTATCATGAATACCTACGGGCGCATTGACGTCGCATTCGAGCGGGGTGAGGGCGCCTGGCTGATCGACGATCACGATAACCGTTATCTTGACGCACTGTCAGGCCTTGGTGTCTGCGCCCTGGGACACGCCCATCCCGCAATCGCCAAAACGATCGCCGGGCAAGCCGGTACGTTGATGCACACATCCAACCTTTACCGGGTCCCGTTACAGGAAAAGCTCGCCGCCCGACTGACGCAAACAGCGGAGATGGACAGCGTTTTTTTCGGTAATTCCGGGGCCGAGGCCAATGAATGCGCGATCAAAATCGCTCGTTTGTTTGGCCGCGGAAAGGGAATCGACGGTCCGACGATCGTCGTTACAGACAATTCCTTCCATGGTCGTACCCTGGCAACCTTGACAGCTACCGGCAATCGTAAGGTCCAGGCTGGATTCGAACCTCTGGTTAACGGCTTCGTACGCGCGCCTTACAATGATGTGGACGCAATAAAAAAAATCGCGCAAAACAACAATACTGTGTGTGCTGTGTTGGTCGAACCCGTGCAAGGTGAAGGTGGCATACAGGTACCGGATGCCACGTACCTCGAAGAATTGAGAGATATCTGCGATGAAAAGGACTGGCTTCTCATACTTGACGAAGTTCAATCAGGGAATGGACGGACAGGGGCCTGGTTCGCTTATCAACATACGGCTGTTCGACCCGATATCGTTACCACAGCAAAAGGCCTGGGTAACGGCTTCCCTATAGGCGCGTGTCTGGCGAGAGGCAGAGCGGCATCCATATTCCAACCGGGCAACCACGGCTCCACCTTTGGCGGTAATCCCCTCGCCTGTGCCACAGCCTTGACCGTAATTGACACCATCGAGTCCGAGGGCCTGGTCCAGCGCGCCGGTGAATTGGGTGACCGCATGCTACGTAATTTCCGGGAGCGCCTTGGTGGCCTGAATTGCGTCAAGGATATACGCGGTAAGGGCCTTATGATCGGTATTGAACTGGACTCACCATGTACCGATATGGTGAAAAAGGCACAGGATCGTGGTCTATTGATTAATGTCACAACCGAGAAGGTTATCCGTCTGCTGCCGCCGCTGATAATATCAGATGACGAGGCAGATAAAATCTGCGACATAGTCTGCTCGCTGGTTGAAGAATGCTGACGAGATATTTTAGCTAAACTCACTATTGTTGAATTACCGCATTCGTCTAGTATCCAACCTCATAACGGAATCACTGATATATATCGTCATCCCGGAAATGCGCCGGCGCGAGCCGGGGTATTATCCGGGATCCACGGTGGTAATACCTCTGGATCCCGGATATCCCGCTACGCGGGATTCCAGGATGACGGGTTCTGCGGCATTTCCGGGATGACGGGTTCCGGGGCATTTCCGGGATGACGGGGTGACGATTCGGGGATAACAGTGTCCACGACTAGTTAAGCAAGTTGGTAATTGGCATCTTCTTTTCGACACCCCACCCCTGGGCGAAATCCACGCCGATTTCCCTCAGCATTTCGAGAATTTCATCATCCTCGACAAATTCAGCAATGGTTTTCTTACCCATAAAATGACCAATTTCATTAATGGACTTCACCACAGCATAGTCGGTGGGACTGGTTTTGAGATCTTTGACAAAGATGCCATCGATCTTGAGATAATCGACCGGAAGGCTTCGGAGGTACGAATAGGACGACAACCCCGTTCCGAAATCATCGAGAGAGAACTTCACGCCAATGACCTTCAAGCGTTCCATAAAATCGATCGCATCTTCGAGGCTGCCAATAGCCGACGTTTCGGTAATTTCAAAGCAAATCCTGGATGTAGGCAGACGCGTTTCGTGGAACTGATCCAGCACGAATTCCATGAAGCCTTCCTCGCGCATGGAATTTCCCGAAATGTTGATTGAGAACGCATCCAGGCCTTCCAGCTTGAGCACATTACTGGCAATAAACTTGAACGCATTCTTGATAACCCATCGGTCAATATGGCCCATACGGTTGTACGTTTCTGCGGCCACGATGAAGTCCTGGGGTGGCAGCGGGTTCCCGTCGTCCCCCAGTACTGTCAACAGGATTTCATAATGGACATGATCTTCCGACTCGGGGTCAATGGGTGCAATTTTCTGACAATTCAAAACAAAACGGTCTTCCGCCAGGGCGCTGTCAATTTGCGCGACAAACTCCATAACATCACGACGGCGCTCCATTTCCTCATCACCGGACTCGTAAACATGAATGCGATCACGGCCGGCTTCCTTGGCGGCAATGCAGGCCGTATCTGCTCCCGTCAATATGCTGGACACGTTACTCGTATTGGCATCCATATATACCACACCGCAACTCGTCGACAGGGTGAACGAATCACCATCCCAGTCGAATTTAAATGATCGGATCGCGTCACATAACTGTCTCACAACAGACATACCGGATTCACGGTCACAATCTTCGATCAACAAACCAAATTCATCACCGCCTAGTCGTGAAAGTATGATTTTCCCGTCGGGCAAGCGTGCAAGGAGGACCTCGGTAAGTTCTTTAAGTAGCTGATCGCCGGCTTCGTGACCGCCAGTGTTGTTGATGACCTTGAATTGATCCAGGTCCATAAATGCAACCAGATGGTCAACATGACTGCGCTGGGCTATACCCCACGCACGCTGAAGTTCCCGCTCAAACTCTTTGCGGTTTATAAGGCCTGTTAGCTCATCATGCGTGGCCTGATGGGTCAGCTGATTGTGCATATTCTGCAACATCCGGTGCGAGGCCCGGTCTGTCAGCGGGATATCCGATTCTTCCAGTATCTTCGCAGAGCCGTCCATCAATCGGAGCGCCATTTCCTCCGACGAAAGATCGTGCGTCTTTACACCACTTCGATTGACGAATACCAGATTGGATTGGTCCTCACTGATCCAGGCCACAATCGCAATCTCCGCCTCCGCTGCATCCGCTGCATCCGAACCACGTTCGAATTGCAACCACTCACCTACATACAATCGATGTACGCGAGACAGCCACTCCGACCATTGGGGATTGTTCGCCTGACTGTCCTTGATCTCCTCGCGCAACGCATCTTTTTCACTGATGCTTGCAAAGCCCAGCGTCTCCGCAACAGAGTCCGAATCCATTTCTACAACCGGCATTTCTTGACGGGCATCTGCCTCGGTCAGCATGCGCCTTAATGAGTTAACCAGCGGCGCCCGCTGCCCCGGCTCGAATGCAATGGAAGTCAGACCTTCTTCAATGTGTTCGACAAGCTCTTCCGGCTCCATGTAATCGGGCGATTGTTTCGGGTCCACAGAACCATCCAGATGTTGAAAGACTTGCTCCAGCACTCGTACATGGCGCTGCCAATCATCACTCTCCTCACCCTTACGCAAGTGCGTATTAACCAGCAGATTTCTCCATCCAGGCACCAACAACTTCAATACAATTTCCGGGATCTCACGGCCTGCCAGGCGGTCATTCATTTCACTAATAACCGCCCGCTGGGCATTTACCAGCGTCTGCTGACCCTCGCTGGCTTTAACGGCACGTTGAACATTACCTGTAAAAGCACGAGACTGACGGTCAACCAACGGTTTCAGGTTTTCCAACGCCTCTGAAAAAACGTTGGGATTCGAATCATAATTTTCAGAGATATTTTTTATGATCTGTTGGACGCTGCGTTGCACGCCGGGTGATTCCGCGTCGCCGAGCCTGGCAAGATGATTAACAACTTCCAGGGCTTCGTGAGGATTCTCCATGTCGAGAAATTCCTCTCCCTCCCGGGTGGCGACCTTGTCGAGACTCAGTTCGAGTTGCCTGATCCAGCCTTTGGCGCTGCTGGACAACATTGAATCACGCTCAATGGTATCCACCAGA
>JBBDSF010000167.1:0-3838 GCA_040905125.1 Pseudomonadales bacterium
TTGCGGGGTGGAGCAGTCTGGTAGCTCGACGGGCTCATAACCCGTAGGTCGTAGGTTCGAATCCTGCCCCCGCTACCACAAAGAATGAGAAGCCCCTATCCAGGGGCTTTTTATTAGCTTGGAGCCTGGCCCTGACCGGGTCCCGGCGAAAAGTGCGTGGGGACTGGCAAGGTGTTGGTCCATGGTCGCTTGGGTGAAAATGGGCTTCTTGCCCATTTTTTGTTTGGGACGGACGAATGGAGGAACAGCTTAAGTCTTTGATCGAGCCGCTGGTGACGGGCCTGGGATGCGAACTCTGGGGTATCGAGTATGTGCAACATGGCAGGACATCGTCCTTGAAAGTATTTATTGAATCGCCGGATGGCGTGGATGTCGAGGATTGCGCCCGTGTAAGCCGGCAAGTAAGCAGCATGCTGGATGTTGAAGAACCGGTTAAAGGCGAATATAACCTGGAGGTTTCTTCGCCGGGACTGGACCGTCGGCTGTTCACGCGGGACCAGTTTCAAGCTTATGTTGGTGTGAAGGTTGCAGTCAAGTTGTATAAACAGTTTGAAGGTCGTAAGCGGTATACGGGCCTGTTGTGTGGCGTCGAAAATGATGAAGTAGTGATGAGGGTGGATGACGAGGAGTACCTGCTTCCGATGGAGCAGATACAAAAAGCCCACGTTGTCCCGGAGTATGACAAAGGGTAGAGACCTGCTGGTTGTCGAGTTGAGGCAATGTAATGACCAAAGAAATTTTACTGGTAGTTGATTCGGTTTCCAATGAGAAAGGGGTGGGACAAGACATCATCTTTGACGCCCTGGAATCGGCGTTGGCAACCGCTACCAAAAAAAGGTATCCCGAAGAGGTAGATATTCGCGTAGCCATAGATCAGGAAACGGGTGAATACGAAACCTTTCAGCGCTGGGAAGTGCAGGACGACGATGAGGAGCTGGAATTTCCCGGTTGTCAAATCCACCTAAGTGAAGCCCAAAAACAGGACCCTTCCCTTGAGGTGGGTAGCATTATCGAAACGCCGGTTGAGTCGGTGGAATTTGGTCGCATAGCGGCGCAGACGGCAAAACAGGTGATTGTTCAGAAGGTTCGGGAAGCCGAGCGGGCGCAGGTTATCGATGCCTATCGAAATCGCGTCGGTGAGTTGGTCAATGGACAGGTCAAGAAAGTGACGCGTGAAGCGGTAATCGTTGATCTTGGTAATAACGCCGAGGCTGTGCTGCCTCGCGAAGAATGGATTCCCCGTGAAACCTTTAGAATTGGTGATCGCCTGCGGGCATTGCTGCAGGATGTGCGTCCCGATTCACGTGGTCCGCAACTGGTGTTGACGCGGACTTCGCCTAATATGCTGATCGAACTATTCAAAATCGAAGTGCCTGAAATCTCCGATGGAGTAATAGAGATTCTCGCCGCTGCCAGGGACCCTGGATCCCGGGCCAAGATCGCCGTGAAAACGAATGACGGCAGAATCGACCCGGTAGGCGCTTGCGTAGGAATGCGTGGCTCTCGAGTTCAGGCTGTGTCTTCCGAGCTTGGCAACGAAAGAATCGATATCGTCCTGTGGGATGACAATGTTGCCCAGTTGGCGATCAATGCAATGGCGCCGGCGGAAGTCGTATCCATTGTCGTGGACGAAGAGACGCATAGCATGGATATCGCCGTAGGAGAAGAAAATCTTGCCCAGGCGATTGGTCGTGGTGGCCAGAATGTCAAACTGGCAAGCGAGTTGACCGGCTGGGAACTGAATATCATGACGGAACAGGAAGCCTCTGAGAAACACGAACAAGAAGCCGGTGCCGTGATGGAAAGATTTATGACCGACCTCGACGTAGACGAAGATGTGGCCGTTGTTCTCGTGGAGGAAGGCTTTACCACGCTGGAAGAAGTTGCCTACGTGCCTATCGAGGAAATGACGGCAATTGAAGGTTTCGATCAGGAGATCGTCGAAGAATTAAGGCAGAGGGCTAAGAACGCGCTGCTGACGCGAGAGCTGGCATCCGAAGAGGAACTGGGTAACGCGGAACCGGCTCAGGACCTGCTTGAAATGGATGGTATGGATACGCGTCTCGCGTATCAGCTGGCAAAGATGGGAATCGTGACCATGGAAGACCTGGCTGAACAGGCGGTCGATGATCTCGTCGAAATTGAGGAACTGGATGCGGAACGGGCTGGTCAATTGATAATGACGGCTCGGGCACCATGGTTCGAAGAGGAGGGTCAGGCAGACGGTGCCTGATCGGTGGTTGACGAGGAATAGTAGATGGCAGAAGTGACTGTATCACAACTGGCGGAAACCGTGGGGACGCCGGTGGATCGGTTATTGCAGCAGATGCAAGAAGCTGGCTTGCCTCACGAGAAGGTCGAAGATCTCGTCAGTGAAGACGAGAAGCAGAAGTTGCTTGCTCATTTGAAGCGTACCCATGGTGAGTCGGAAACTGCGCCAAGCAAAATTACCTTGAAGCGCCGTACAATGAGTACGCTGAAAACCGGTGGCAGTGCAGGGCGTGGTCGAACGGTCAATGTCGAGGTCCGCAAAAAACGTACCTACGTGCGCCGTGGTGCCGGTGGAGAATCGGAACAGCAGGAGCCGGAGAAGCCTGCTGTCGGACAGGCGCCGCCGCGAAGTCCCGACGAAGAAGTCCGTCGCAAGCAAGCGCATGCAGAAGCCGAGGCCGAAGCAGAGCATCGCCGACAGGAGGCCGCGAAACGGGCTGCGGAGTTAGCTGAGCAAAAGGCGAAAGAAGAAGAGGAACGCAAGAAAGCTGAAGCGGAAAAGGAAAAGGAAAAGGAGAAGCAAGGCCAGGAGACTCCCGAAGAAGAGCAGCCTGAATTAACTGCGGAAGAGAAGATTAGTGGCCGCAAGGATAAGCGAGACCGTCGTGATCTCGATGACAAGGATACCGGGGAGAAGAAGTCCCGGCACGGTAATCGAAAGCGCAGAGTAGAGGAATTGCTCGAAGAAGAAGTCGAAGAGCAACTCGAAGGAGATGTTGATGAACTGATTGAAGAGCCCGAGGCGGAGAACGCAACGCTCGGTCTATCCGGTGCTGCCAAGGCGAAACGACCCGCCAAGCCAGCCGGGCCACAACATCAGTTCACTGCGCCAACTGAAGATATCAAACGGGAGGTCGAGATCGGAGAATCTATTACCGTTGGTCAGTTGGCGCAAAAAATGTCGATAAAGGCATCGGAGGTTATCAAGACTTTAATGAACCTTGGCGTCATGGCCAACGTTAATCAGACGATTGACCAGGATACAGCGACACTGGTTGTTGAAGAGTATGGTCATACAGTCAAATTTGTCGACGCCGATGCAGTTGAAAAGTCTCTGGAAGAAGATCTTGTCTACGAAGGAGAAGCAAAACCGCGATCACCTGTGGTGACGGTGATGGGCCATGTGGACCATGGCAAAACGTCACTATTGGATTACATCAGGAAAACCCGGGTAACCACCGGTGAGGCGGGCGGTATTACCCAGCACATCGGCGCTTATCGTGTTGTAACAGACAATGGCGATATATGTTTTATCGATACACCCGGACACGCGGCATTCACTGCGATGCGTGCACGAGGTGCGGATTGTACGGATATCGTTATTCTTGTAGTTGCCGCGGATGACGGCGTTATGCCGCAAACGGAAGAGGCGATTCAGCACGCCAAAGGTGCCGGTGCAGCTATAGTTGTCGCCATCAATAAAATTGACGTCGAAGGCGCTGATATTGAGCGTGTTAAAAATGAGCTGGCAGGCAAAGACGTCATTCCGGAAGACTGGGGTGGCGATACCCAGTTTGTGCCTGTGTCTGCCATGACGGGCGAGGGTATCGAAAATCTCCTGGAGGCT
>JBBDSF010000168.1:0-2334 GCA_040905125.1 Pseudomonadales bacterium
AACCGGCAGGACATACATTCGGATCACCCGGAATTCAAGCATTTCTTCGCTCCTTATCCGGACGTATTTGTCAGTCTTCTTGCAACAGGTGCCCGGCTTGCTGAATAACCGACCGCTTAATGAGGCCTCGCCAGGGGTCGAAGCGAGGCCTCACGGGTTGGCTGGAGCGGGGTGGGTCAGGCAGCCCGGCCCTGCCATTCGAATTGCTTGAAGGGCTCGTCGATCGGTGTCGACGCAATGGCATTGATATAGTTACTCATGACTTTCTGGGATACGCCCAGCACGACTTCCAGGACCTGGCGCTGAGTGAATCCCGCATCCAGGAAAGCTTGTACTTCGTCTGAGCTCACCTGGCCGCGTTGACGAACCACTTTCAAGGTGAAGTCTCGTAACGCCTCCAGTTTTGGGTCCGGCAGCCGGGTCTCATTACGAAGTGCTTCAATAATCTCGTCCGAGACCTTCATGCTTTTGGCAATCCCCGTATGGGCGGGGACACAGTAGTGGCAACCATGTTCCACATTGATCGCCTGCCACACCACGTTCTGTTCTTCTGCAGTAAAACTGGTCTGCGTAAAGAGTTCGTGAAGTTTCTTGTAGCCTTCAAGCACCGCGGGTGCCTCGGCCATGACCGCGTGCAGATTGGGGATCATACCAAAGGCATTGAGCGAATCCTCCAGCAGCGGTTTGCTTTCTGCTGGTGCACTGTCCTGATCATGTAACTTGAATTCTGTCATATCGAGCTCCTGTTTCCTGCCATTGGTTTATTGCAATTTCGCATAATACCTTAACTGGTTTTGAGTGATCACTCAAGGTATGATTGAGTGATCATTCAAATAAGTATTGACGCAATGCCAAACATGAAACAAATGAATCGTGAGGACTCCCTGGACCGGGCCATGAGACTGTTCTGGCAGCAGGGGTACCATGGCACATCGATAAAGGATCTCGAACAGGCACTGGCGTTGCATCCCGGTAGTATCTACGCCGCCTTTGGCAGCAAAAGCGCGTTATATAAAGAAGCACTTGACCGCTACGCTCAGGACCTGTCCGAGGACTTAGAGCGGTGCTTTGCAGAGGCGCAGTCTCCTCTCGAGGGGATTCGAAGCTATTTCCGACAAGTTGCCAGTTCCTGTTCAAGTTCGGCACGCGACGGCGTATGCCCGGCACGTGCCTGCATGGTGGTGAAGACAATTCTTGAAACCGGGGGACAAGATCGGGATATTGCAAGGCATGCCAATCGCCTCCTTTCCCGGATTGAGCGACGTTTCGAGCGAGCCCTCAAGGAAGCACAATCAAGAGGTGACCTTCGTCAAGAGGTCAATCCACGTCGGCTGGCCAGATACCTGCAGGCCCAGCTCATGGGATTGAGAGCGTTTGCGCAACGTGACATCGCCCGCGGTGCTGTCAAGGAGCTTGCCGAGGACATTATAAAGTCAATCGATTCCTGCCTCCCGTGATCGTTATACGATGGCGCCCCTTTTAACTCCGGGTCTTTCTCAGTCGTTCCAGCCTTTCAATTTCCTGGCGAATATTGTTCCGCTCGTCACTCCTTAGACGAAGCTCGTTACTTTGAATCTTATAGTCGGCTTCCAGCTTCTCGCGCTCTTCCGTTTCCTTGCCGAGCGGCATAATCTGAGCGAATAGAGACTGAGTTCGGGATTCCAGGACCGGGATAATTCGCTGCTCTAGTTCATCCTTTCGTCTGCGAAGTCTGGTCAGTTCCTGATCGATCATACCAGCACCCATTATCAACTATCTTGACCAAGGCAGTATTCTAACAATTTCCAAAAAAATGGGCGTTTTTATTGGTCAACGTCGAAGAAGTTTTGGAGCCGGCCCTTGCGCGACTCGACAGCACGGCGGTCTTCTGCAGGGACATCCCTGGTCATGCTCCCCATCATTTGCTGTGCGTGCTGCATCTGTTGGCGCATCATCTGCTTTTGCTGTTCGCTCATGTGGGGATTGTTCTCCATCTCTTCCAGAGCCTTGGCCATTTCTTTGTTCGCCTGCGCCGATTCATCTTTCATCTGGATAGCTATAAAGGCGTTGAAAATGCGCGATCCAACATTTGCCCACTGCTCGGGAGTAAAGCCGTGATCGCCGATGATCGAGCGGATTTCACCATGAGCATTTGCCGATTGTTCCAGCATTGTGCCGAAGTCGAAATTCATAGGGTTTTCGATTTCGCCGCCGAGATGATCAGCCCCGATATCCGGCTGCTCGTCGCTCCAGGCCTGCAGTTCTTCCATGGCATCGATCCAGCGGTCAATCGTGCTGCCATCCAGCGCCATGGCCGGGCTGGCAATTAACAGCATCGTCAGTAATGCAGCGGTA
>JBBDSF010000168.1:2434-3826 GCA_040905125.1 Pseudomonadales bacterium
TCCCCGGCGCGCGATCGGGCTCGCCGGGGAGCCTCGCTGTTTCAGTGGGTCAGCGATGACAGCTGTTGCTTGTCCTCCGCGCTGACTTTGTGCTCCAGGTCGTGAGTGATTCGAGCCAATTGGCGGACGTCTTCCGGCACGTCGTCACTTTCGACAATGGCCTTTAGAGCCTTTTTGTCCTCGTCAGACGGAAAATGCTCGACGTCCTTTAATGCCTGTGCAATGGTTCTTTCCGCTTCACTCAGTGAACTATTGTTGGCCAGTGCTTCAAGTGTTTTCTTGTCTTGATCACTGGGGTAGTGATTCAGGGACATCAGAATATTGGCTATCTGCACCTGTGCGCTCTCACCGGCGAGACCTGCTCCGGCGGGAACCAACAACATGATAAACAGTATCGATTTGAAGGTTTTCATCACGAGACTCTCGGTTCAGGGTGAGTGATTGATGTTAGCATAGAGTTTGCCCGCGCTGTTAACCGGTATTGCGCATGCTGGCGGCGATCCCCGCGATCGTTACCAGGAGCGCTTTGTTAACGTCCTCACTGGTTTCGCCATCTTTACGGCACCGAGACATCAGCTCGATCTGCAAAAAGTGCAACGGATCCGTATAGGGGTGGCGCAACTCCAGGGATTGCTTTATATCCGGGATCCCCTCCAGAAGACTCGACTGCCCTTTGAGCTCATTCACCTTGTCGATCAGGTTCTTCATTCTGGTGCCAAACTCTTCACCCATGGGTCGCAGCTCCGGGTCGACCAGCACCTGGTCGTAATAAGAGGATATTTCAGCGTCTGCCTTGGCAAGCACCATCTCCAGCATATCCAGCTGGGTCTGGAAAAAAGGCCATTCCTTGATCATTTCATTAAATACGTGCGATTCCTTCTGTGATAAGCGTTCATTGAAGGCCGTATCCGTACCCAGCCAGGCAGGTAACATCAAACGTTTCTGGCTCCAGGCGAATACCCATGGAATAGCTCGCAGGTCTTCAATGCTTCGTCCTTCCGTCTCTCCGCTGCGTCTGGCGGGGCGACTTCCCAGCGCGAGTTGTGCCAACTCGTTTTCAGGTGTGCTTTGCACGAAGTAATCCACGAAAGCTGAATTATTTCGAACAGTGCCTCGATAGCTATCTCTGGCAACGCTACTCAATTTATCCATGAGGACGCGCCAGTTTTCCCTGGGTTTTGGCGGTGGCAGTAAACTGGCTTCGATGGCGGCGCTCATTACCAGGTCAAGGTTTATCATCGCCAACGGATCTGAGCCGTATTTGAATCGAATCATTTCCCCCTGTTCAGTGACGCGCATACTGTTTTTGACCGACCCGGGAGGTTGAGAAAGAATCGCGTTGTGTGCGGGAGCGCCGCCACGGCTCACTGTGCCGCCGCGACCGTGAAATAA
>JBBDSF010000169.1:0-3792 GCA_040905125.1 Pseudomonadales bacterium
AATCGTTTTGGCACTGCCATCTGTCAGGACGACGTCTACACTACCGTTTAACAGTATCGGGGCAGCCAGCTGCGTAATTTGATAGCCCTTGGGTAGATCGGGATAGAAATAACTTTTACGGTCAAAAGTAGAGTGGCGATTAATGGTCGCACCAACGCCCAGACCGAACGCGATGGCTTTCTCGTAGACCTTCTCGTTAACCGAGGGCAATACCCCTGGTAAGCCGAGATCGATAGGGCAGGCCTGCCGATTGGGCTCGGCGCCGAATGCCGTACTGGCACCCGAGAAAATTTTTGACCGGGTAAGCAGCTGAACGTGGGTTTCAAGCCCTATCACAGCTTCCCATTTTTCCATTTTGCTCATGAAACACCTGACGGTCTATTCTTCTGCTATTGACGGAAAAGTTCGGTGCCAGTCCGTATGTTGTTGAAACTGGTGGGCGACTCTCAGAATTGTTTGTTCTCCGAGGTAGTTGCCGATCAACTGTAATCCAACGGGCAGATCGTTGCTGAATCCGGCCGGTATCGATAATGCGGGCAGACCGGCGAGATTGGATGCAATGGTATAGATGTCTTGCAAGTACATCGAAATTTGATCGTCACTCTTCTCGCCGATTTTGAAGGCGGTTGACGGTGACACTGGGCCGACAAGGACATCGACCTCGCGAAACGCTTCAACAAAATCGTTCTTGATCAAGCGTCTCACCTGCTGGGCTTTTTTGTAGTATGCATCGTAATAACCCGCCGACAAGGCAAATGAGCCCACCATAATTCTTCGTTTCACTTCGCGACCGAATCCCTCGTCGCGGCTGCGTTTGTAAAGGTCTTCGATGTCCCGAGGCGCGTCGCATCGATGACCGAAACGGACACCGTCATAGCGGGCAAGGTTTGCAGAACATTCCGCGGGTGCGATGACGTAATAGGCGGGCACGGAATACCGGGTGTGGGAAAGGCTTTGCTCACTGATTGTGGCCCCCAATGACTCGAGCACCTGCACTGCTTCCATGATGACGGTTTCAACCTGTGTATCGAGGCCCTCTTCAAAATATTCCTTGCAAAGACCGACCCGTAGCCCGTCCAGCGGCTCATTGAGTCCGCTACGATAATCCGGTACCGGTTCGTCAAGGCTGGTCGAATCCCTGGGGTCGGCTCCTGACATGGCGGCTAGCATCAGGGCCGCATCTTCGGCGGTTTTAGTCATGGGACCCGCCTGGTCAAGGCTCGAGGCGAACGCGATCATTCCCCATCGTGATACGCGCCCGTATGTGGGTTTTAATCCGGTAATGCCGCACATGGAGGCGGGCTGTCGGATAGAGCCGCCTGTATCGGTTCCGGTGGCAGCTGAGCACAAACCGGCTGCCACCGCAGCGGCGGACCCTCCTGAAGAGCCTCCAGGCACGCGGTCGACATCCCAGGGGTTGCGAACATTTTTATAGAAACTGGTTTCATTGGAGGAACCCATGGCAAACTCGTCCATGTTCGTCTTGCCCAATGTAATTGCTCCGGCCGCGGCAAGATTCTCGACAACTGTGGCGGAATAGGGCGCGATAAAATTATCGAGCATCCTGGAACCCGCACTGGTACGAACACCTTCCGTGCAGAAGATGTCTTTGTGCGCAATGGGCACTCCTGACAAAAGGCCCGGTCTTTTGCCTTCGTCCGCTTGTTCAGCGGCTTCCAGTGCCGATGTCGATAATTGGGTGATGTAGGCGTTGAAGCGTGAATCCAGCTGTTCGATTCGCTCAAGATAATGCAGAGTCAGTTCCTTGCTTGAATAACGCCCCTGTTTGAGGTCGTCAAGAATTTCAACTATCGATTTGTTATGCATGAGCTTGGCTCGGCTTCAATGGTCACTCGATGATTCTGGGTACAAGGTATAGTCCGTCTTGTGTCTCCGGCGCCAGTTCTTGTATGGCGTCTCGCTGATCCGGTTCCGTGACTTCGTCCGGGCGTAGTCGTTGGACGGTTTCCAGAGGATGTGCCATGGGTTCTATATCGTTGGTATTGACGGCATCCATCTCCTCTACGAGATTGAGAATTCGCGTCATGCTGGCAACATATTCCTGCATTTCTGTCTCATCGACCTTGAGTTGGGCGAGATTGGCCATGGTTTCAACGACGTCTCTGGTGACTTTCAATGAAATTCTCCCGGAAGAATAATGGAGGGCGTTGAATGCTAATGTGGTTTGTTCCAATCTGCAATATTTTTGCGTGATCGGGTCACCATTCTCCTGGAACTGACCCCCGTGATGCTAGTCTTGGTGAATCTATCTGGTAAACTTGGCTGGTATTGTGCGAATTGCCAGCCATTGATAGAGTTGCCAATGATTTTGGACCTGTTTAGCGATATCGCTGAGCTGGCGTTGAGTTGTTTCTCCCGGGATCCGCGTGCCCGTGTCACCGTAATTGCGGTGCTTCGAGAACGTGGTTTTATATACCATGGATTAAATTTCCACTGATTGAGGCCGATTACACCGATGTTTAAAAGATTGCGGGGCATGTTTTCCAATGATTTATCTATCGACCTCGGAACGGCCAATACTCTGATCTATGTGAGGGGTCAGGGAATCGTCCTTAATGAGCCTTCGGTAGTCGCTATCCGGACTATGAATAACCAGAAGACTGTGGCTGCCGTGGGTATCGATGCCAAGCGTATGCTTGGGCGCACGCCTGGGAATATTACCGCCATACGACCTTTGAAGGATGGCGTGATTGCAGACTTCCAGGTCACCGAGAAGATGCTGCAACATTTTATTAAAAAAGTGCACGAAAATAATCTGATTCGACCAAGCCCTCGAGTACTGGTCTCTGTGCCGTGTCAATCCACTGAGGTTGAGCGCCGAGCGATTCGCGAATCCGTGGTAAGTGCGGGTGCTCGCGATGTCAGGTTGATAGAGGAACCGATGGCTGCAGCCCTGGGTGCCGGACTGCCGATACACGAAGCGGTTGGGACGATGGTGGTGGATATCGGCGGCGGCACCACAGAAATTGCAATTATCTCGCTGAACGGAGTTGTCTACGCGCAATCGGTGCGTGTAGGAGGAGACAGATTCGATGAGGCGATTACGGCCTATGTTAGAAGAACGCAAGGAAGCCTGATTGGTGACGCGACGGCTGAGCGGATCAAGCAGGAAATTGGCACGGCGTTTCCCACCGAACAGATGTTGGAGATTGATGTGCGTGGCCGCAATCTGGCGGAAGGGGTGCCGCGAAGCTTTACCCTTAACAGTAACGAAATTCTGGAAGCACTGCAGGAGCCTTTGTCGGTCATTGTGCAGGCGGTCAAGAGTGCCCTGGAGCAAACTCCGCCAGAGTTGGCCGCTGATATCTCGGAAAGTGGATTGGTGTTAACCGGTGGCGGGGCGCTGCTAAAAGAATTGGACAGGTTGCTGTCCAGTGAAACGGGGCTGCCTGTGATCGTGGCCGAGGATCCGTTAACCTGCGTGGCCAGGGGAGGCGGTCGTGCTCTGGAGATAATGGATGATCTCGGAGACAATGACATGTGGTCAGTCCAACAGTAGACGCTACCTGGATTTAAATCTGGCAGGTCGCCAACGGGGAGTTGCCATCAAATCATTATTCCTGGAAGAAACAACCATTGGCTACAAAATGCTGGCGTTCAGCATTTTGTCGTTGGCGCTCATGTTGGTGGATCACTTCTCAGATTATGTAGATGAAGTCCGTTCGGCACTGACGGTATTGGTCACTCCTGTTGTTATTGTGGCCGATTATCCTGAAAGGATCGTCGACAGCGTACAGGATGCCGTCAGATCCCAAGAGGCTGCCCGGGCGC
>JBBDSF010000170.1:0-3718 GCA_040905125.1 Pseudomonadales bacterium
CCCTTCCGCTGGCAAAAATAAAAACAAGTCCCCCTGCCACCCGTCCGCACGCTTGGTGATCGTTCATGAATAATCCGGGCTCGTAGCTAGTGGCTAGCAGCTAGTAGCTGTTTTCTTCACCAGCCGGTCACTTTCCTGATGGTTTCGCCGATCTCCGCCAGGCTTTTGACAGTGTGAACGCCGGCCGCCTGCAGTACCTCGAACTTTTCGTTCGCTGTACCCTTACCGCCCGCGATGATCGCACCCGCGTGACCCATACGCTTGCCGGGTGGAGCCGTAACACCGGCGATGTAGCCTACGACAGGTTTGGATACGTTATTTTTAATATATTCGGCGGCTTCCTCTTCCGCGGTACCACCAATTTCCCCGACCATGACGATGGCTTCGGTGCCTTCGTCTTCCTCCATCAGCGCCAACATGTCAATAAAATTACTCCCCGGAATCGGATCGCCACCGATCCCTACACAGGTACTTTGGCCAAAGCCAAGATCCGTGGTTTGCTTGACCGCCTCGTAGGTCAGCGTTCCGGACCTGGAGATGATGCCGACTTTACCGGGCAAATGAATCTCACCAGGCATGATGCCGATTTTGCAAGCACCCGGCGTAATAATTCCCGGACAGTTCGGTCCAATCATGCGAATGCCCCGAGCATCCAGACTCATCTTGACCGTGAGCATATCCAGCGTCGGAACGCCTTCAGTTATGCAGACTATAAGCTCGATGCCGGCATCCGCCGCTTCCAGAATACTGTCTTTGACAAAAGGAGCGGGCACATAGATGACCGACGCAGTCGCGCCGGTTTCCCTGACCGCGTCTTTTACCGTGTTAAACACGGGTAAACCAAGGTGCTCCTGCCCGCCTTTGCCCGGCGTTACACCACCAACCATTTGTGTACCATAAGCCATGGATTGCTCGGAATGCAGCGTACCCTGTGCCCCCGTAAAACCTTGACATATAACTTTAGTCGATTTGTCTACCAATATGCTCACGAGGTACCTCCTGTCACTTTAACCGCCTGCTCCACTGCATCCGTCAAGCTGGTTGCGGCAATAATATCTACATCGCTGTCGGCAAGTGTCTTCACACCCAGCTCGGCATTGTTGCCCTCGAATCGAACAACCACTGGCACGTCGACACCCACGTCCTTCACTGCTCCGATGATTCCCTCAGCGATAATGTCGCACTGAACGATTCCGCCAAATATATTAATCAATATTCCCTTAACCGTGGTGTCGGAAAGAATTATCTTGAATGCTTCACTTACAGCCTCCTTGGTCGCACCACCACCAACGTCGAGAAAGTTGGCAGGTTCACCTCCATAAAGTTTAACGAGATCCATGGTCGCCATCGCAAGCCCCGCGCCATTAACCATACATCCAATATTTCCGTCCAGAGCGACATAGTTAAGACCATATTCTGATGCTTCGTTTTCCCTGGCATCCTCCTGGCTGCGATCACGTAAATCGGCCAGTTTCTTCTGTCTATATAAAGCATTGTTATCAAGTGCGACCTTGGCATCCAGACAGTGAACGTCACCTTCTCCCGTTATCACCAGGGGATTGATTTCGAGCAAAGCCAGATCATTGTCTACAAACAGTTTCGCCAACTTGGAGAAAACATTCGCGAACTGATTGATCTGCTTTCCTTCAAGACCGAGTTCAAACGCCAGACTGCGACCCTGGTACGGCATTCCACCTACCACAGGATCAATGACAGCCTGCAATATCTTTTCCGGCGTTTCTTCCGCGACCTTTTCGATTTCCACACCACCTTCCGTTGATGCCATAAAGACCACCCGCCGTGACGAGCGATCGATTACCGCGCCTAAATACAACTCACGATCGATATCCGCGCATTCTTCAACGAAAATTTTGCTTACCGGTTGGCCCTTATCGTCCGTTTGAAATGTGACGAGATTGGTACCAATGTGTTGGTTCGCAAAGTCCCTGACATCATCAAGCGTGGTAACAATTTTGACGCCACCCGCCTTGCCCCGCCCACCGGCATGGACCTGAACCTTGACCACCCATTTGTTGCCACCCAGTTCTTTCGCCGCTGCCACTGCTTCGTCAGCAGTATCCACCGCTATACCCTTCGATACAGGCAAACCATATTCCGCAAAGAGCTCCTTTGCCTGATATTCGTGAAGATTCATAATGCAAAATCCTTCAGTTAAATTACTTTTTCTTTTTCCGCTTGGCTACGTGAATAGCATGACCAGAAACTGCCATTGCGGCCTCATGGAAACTCTCTGACAGGCTCGGATGCGCGAACGCTGTCAAATTAATGTCTTCGGCGCTGGCACCGAATTCCATTGCAATGACTGCTTCTGCAATTAACTCGGACGCTTGCGCGCAAATCATGTGCACACCCAGAATACGATCCGTTTCCTCATCCGCGATGACCTTGATACTTCCACTGGTATCATTCGCCGCCATGGCACGCCCGCTGGCCGCCATGGGAAATGTGCCTGTGGTATAGGATTCGCCGGCCTTCTTCAGCTCCTGTTCTGTTTTTCCAACCCAGGCTATCTCCGGATGAGTATAAATGACTGCAGGAATACAGTCGTAATTCACCATGGGCTTGTTACCGGCAATCCGTTCTGCCACCATCAGTCCTTCTTCCATTCCCTTGTGCGCCAACATTGGACCGCGAACGGCATCGCCTACCGCATAAACGCCCGGCACATCCGTAGAACACACATCGTCCACGTAGATAAATCCCCGCTCATCAAGATTGACGCCACAATCACCGGCCAAAAGACCTTCAGTATAAGGACGCCTGCCCACGGCAACGATCAGCTTGTCGAACTTCTCTTCCTTGTCACCATCACTGTCCGTGTAATTAACGACCACCTTGCCATTTTTAACATTGCTCCCGGTAACGCGCGTACCAAGACGAATGTCCAAACCCTGTTTTTTCAATTCCTTGGCCGCTTCTTTACCAATCTGCTGGTCCACCATCGGCAAGAACTCGTCTAGCGCTTCCAACACCACCACTTCGGCGCCCAGACGACTCCAGACACTGCCCAGTTCAAGACCAATAATACCCGCACCTATAACCCCGAGACGCTTGGGTACAGAGTCAAACTCAAGAGCACCAGTGGAATCCACGATTATGTCATCTTCCAGTGGACACGGCGGAATTTCCGCAGGTACCGAACCTGTTGCCAGAATGACGTTGTCAGCTTCCAGAGATTCTTTTTTCCCGTCATGCAAGGTAACTTCAACGACGCCACCCGCTTGCAACATGCCCTTGCCATCATAAGTCTTTACGCCGTTGGCCTTACACAGACCCGCAACGCCCTGCGTCAGATTTTCGACCACGTCGTCCTTGCGCTTGATCATGGCCGGCACGTCAATGTCGACGCCCTTCGTCACGATGCCAATGTCCGCGTGGTGATTCTTTGTCTCGGTAAACTTGTAAGAGGTATCCAATAGCGCTTTCGATGGAATACAGCCAACGTTCAAACATGTTCCCCCATACGCGGGCTTACCATGTTTATTAATCCATTTGTTTATACATGCGGCTTTCAATCCCAGCTGCGCACATCTTATTGCCGCATGGTAACCGGCGGGACCGGCACCTATCACTATCACATCAAACTTCGTTGCCATGTTTACACCCCTCGAATCCAGTTACAAATCCAGCAGGATTCTCGCTGGATCTTCCAATAATTCCTTGATTGTCACCAAAAACCTGACTGCTTCCTGTCCAT
>JBBDSF010000171.1:0-1728 GCA_040905125.1 Pseudomonadales bacterium
CGGAGATGGCTATCCGCCTTGGACGGCTTTTCGGGAACTCGCCGGAGTTTTGGATGAATGCCCAGCGGGCTGTGGATTTATGGGATGCAGCCGAAGCCCTGAAGAAAGACGTAGCGCGGATAAAGCCGCTGAACGCCGCCTAACTTGGGTTGAAGCGGAACGCCGCCCGGCGGATGGCCGCCCCGTCGCCAGCTTTCATCAGCGCTTTGCGCTTCAGCGCGGCCACTTAACGCTGTGTTATGCCTCTACTATTGTTCTAGCATCCACATCAGGAGGACATTGTTTATGACACTGAACGAAATACAAAGCGCTCTCTGTGAGGGACACTCGTTCGATTTTTCCGGCTTGTCGGCTCTCTTTGTCAATTGCACACTGAAGCCGACCGGCCAGCTCTCGCACACTGAAAAGCTGATGGAGATATCCGAGGCGATCATGCAGGCGAACGCCGTCACGGTGAAAAAAATCCGGGCGGTGGACTATGATTTACCTCCCGGTGTGTATCCCGACATGCGCGAGCATGGTTTCGAGCGCGACGATTGGCCTAAGCTCTGCAAAGAAGTGATGGACGCTGACATTCTTGTTATTGGCACACCCATCTGGTTGGGCGAGGAGAGCTCTGTTTGTCGGCGCGTCATTGAGCGCCTCTACGGTGAATCCGGCAAACTTAACGACAGAGATCAGTCTGTGTACTACGGCCGCGCTGCCGGCTGCATCATTACCGGCAACGAAGATGGCGTAAAGCATTGCGCGATGACCATTTTCTATGCCCTGCAACACCTCGGATATACCATACCGCCGCAAGCCGATGCCGGCTGGATCGGCGAGGCGGGACCGGGGCCCTCTTACGCCGACCCGGACTCCGGCGGGCCGGAAAATGACTTTACCCAGCGCAATACGACGTTCATGACCTGGAATCTGATGCACATGGCACGGCTGTTGAAGGAAGCGGGCGGCATCCCGGCGCACGGCAATCAGCGCAGCGCGTGGGATGCCGGGTGCCGCTTCGATCACCCGAACCCCGATTATCGTTAGGCTCCATTCAGTGGATATGCATCGCCTCGATGTAAAACAGGAAAAGAAAGCACGTTGCCGATGATATCGCTGGAAGCTGCCTTGAGGTGGTCCGCAGGCTTGTCATGTGTCGAGTGATAGAATAGTGTCACTCGTATGAAAGTAGAACTCGTTACGACTCTAAAGCGCCGGGCGACCAAGATTCTCTCTGATCTGCGCCAGTCGAAGGAGCCTGTGCTCATAACTGAGCACGGCCAGCCATCGGCTTATCTCGTAGATGTGGAAGATTTCGAGGGATTTTTGAGAAGAGGACGTCTTCCCATACGAAGGCGAAAGAGAAGATGGGTAAGTGGCTCGAATAGTCTGGGCCGATCCAGCGCTTGCGAAACTTCATTCTCTCGGATCGCGACGGGGGGCAGCTAACATAAAGTTGAAGCAGACCCGCTTCGCAGCTTAACTTGATGTTAGGCTTAACACTAAACCCTGTCGCAATATGCAAAAGATAATAATCGCCGCGCTGTTGGCTACAGCTGTATTCGCCTTGCTTTCTCTCGGCTTTGGCGCCGACTATCTGGGGCTGGTTCTTCCGGGGGGTCTTCCGTTCGGCAACCTCTTGGCCCCTTTGGGTCTTTGCAGCGCAGCAGGCGCAGCCGTTCGGCTCAGTGGGCCTGGTACAGCCCTCCGGGCAGCTGCCATTGCATCACTCGTCGGCGCTGG
>JBBDSF010000171.1:1828-3704 GCA_040905125.1 Pseudomonadales bacterium
GTAGTCGAGCAACCATGCAGTTGTGTCAGATGGCAGAGATGGATCTGGTTTCGGAGGAAGAGCTCGCTCACATTGAGGCCATTGACATTGATCGACTCGAAAGGGATGTATGGACTATGGTCTCAACCCGAAGTGTGCGGACATGCTGGGGACGCAATTGACGTGCATGGGAATCCGATTCGGTTGCCTGCATCCAGATTATTGGAGTGCAGGGCTCATGTCGGAGCCGTGTCGCGCCGCTATTTCCTGGGTAACGTAGGTCTACGGTTCTGATACTATTGAAGCTTACGTGGATTCGAAGAACGCGGCGTCAATTCGTCTATTGCAGCGGCCAGGATTCCAACCAGAGGTATATATTAGAGATGGTGCAGAACGCTACACGTTTTCAAAGGTCCTCGCCTGGCTTGACGTTGAAGCGGAACACCGCCCACCTAACGCTGTGTTGGACGCCATGAGCACGCCTCTACTACTGTCCTGATGTCCTTGTAAGGCTTACAAAGAAAGGGGGTACAAAGCATAAAAGCAAAAACATTGGCGGTGTGACATTTTTAGTAATAACCCTATCCAACAGGAGCATAATCATGAGCATGAAAGAGGCATACGAACAAAAACTGCAGGCACAATTGGACGAGTGGAGTGCGGAGATTGACAAGCTAAAGGCAAAAGCCGACAGCGCGGAAGCCGACGCACAACTTGAATACTACAAACAAATTGAGGAACTGCGGTCTATGCAGGAAACTGCCAACAATAAACTTGTCGAGCTTAAGGACGCCGGCGATGATGCATGGGAGGACCTTAAAGCAGGTATTAATAGTGCGTGGGACTCTCTTGATAATGCATTGAAGTCAGCTGCTTCAAGATTTAAGTAAACCGTATACTTGATCGTATCCAACATAGAAGGAAGTTACATATGAAATCACGTATTTGTGCTTTGATGTTGATGGGCATCCTTGGTGTTACTCCATTATGTTACGCCCAATCGGAAAGTGGTAATTCTTCAATAGAAGACGTTAAGAAAGAAACACAAGATTTGCTCCAAGCCATCAGCTCATATACTGCCGATAAAAAAGATGAGGCAATTCAAAAAGCAAAAGAGGGGCTGAATAAACTGGATAATCGTATCGACACCCTGGAGGCGAAAGTTGATAAAAACTGGGACAAAATGAGCCAATCCGCGCGTAAGGAAGCTCGTGAAAACCTGAGATCTCTTCGCCAGGAACGCAGTCAGGTTCGCGAATGGTATGGCAGTATGAAAACGAGTTCAGCCGATGCATGGGGCCACACGAAAAAAGGGTTCTCTGATGCATATGAGGCCCTCGCGGAGGCCTGGGAAAAGTCCGAAAAAGAATTTAGTTCGAAAGACTAACGCGGCCTAACAACAGCTCATATCTGCCCGCAAACTGGCGCCCACAGAGCGTAGGGACTATGGGCAACTCAGAGAATGATGACCTCAGACCGGAGTACGACATCGAGAGCCTTGTATTATGCCGCTAACGTTCGGGCCACCTTCTTCCTTGATACGCCCAGCGCCAGTAAAGACTTGACCAGCAAATCAATAGAAAGCGAAGAATCCGCCGCCGCCATTTTTGCGATCCGAGATTGGCTGGATTCAATCAGCTTGGCGAGTTGGTAGCGCGAAACATATGCTGCCTACTGGTATAATCTGCGTTTCACTCCTCGACAGGGCTGACGATCAGCGACTTGCGCGGCCGTGCGACACTCGCCGCTGCGAGCCGTCTTACTTTTATCATGAAAAAGCGAGATCGAATGGTGGGTGCGAGTACAGCTTTGGTGGCGCTGGCGGCTCTTTTTTGGGGGTTGTCAGGCGGGATCGGCGGTATTCTTATGGCCGGTGGCTGGGATGCGTTCGTGGTTT
>JBBDSF010000172.1:0-3645 GCA_040905125.1 Pseudomonadales bacterium
CACATGAAGACCCGGTGTCCCGTTCGCCGTATCACTTGCGGATTCCATGGGCGAAAGCCGGTGGTATACTGGGTACCGCAAATATCAAACGAGTGGAGAATTTAATGTCGAGCCCCGGACAAAGGTTGCGTGAGGCAATCGATCAGGAAAAACCTTTGCAGGTCGTGGGAACGATCAATGCGTACGCTGCCATGATGGCCGAGGCGGTTGGATTCCGTGCCATTTATCTGTCAGGTGGGGGAGTCGCCAACGCATCCTTCGGTTTGCCGGACCTCGGCATTACCACGTTGAACGATGTACTCGAGGACGTACGACGAATAACGGGTGCCAGCGAGCTGCCGTTACTGGTGGACGTAGATACCGGGTGGGGCGGTGCATTCAATATTGGCCGTACCATTCGCGAGATGACGCGGGCAGGTGCCGCGGGTGTACACATCGAAGATCAGGTTGCCCAGAAACGTTGTGGCCATCGGCCCAATAAGGAAATTGTGACGCGAGAGGAGATGGCCGACAGGATTAAAGCGGCCGTGGATGCGAAAACCGATGACAAACTGGTTGTCATGTCCCGCACCGATGCGCTTGCGGTCGATGGTCTGGAGGAAGTAATCGCGAGGGCCCAATTGAGCGAAGAGGCGGGTGCCGATGCTATATTCGCGGAAGCCATGACGGACCTGGATATGTATCGACGAGTCGTGGAGGCCGTGAACGTACCTGTTCTCGCCAACATTACCGAGTTTGGCGCCACGCCTTGCTATACGACTGACGAGTTGGGTTCCGTGGGCGTGGCCATGGCCCTGTATCCGCTGTCAGCGTTTCGCGCCATGAGTAAGGCCGCGTTAAATGTGTATGAGAACCTGCGCAAAGAGGGTACACAGGCTGGCGTTGTTGGTACCATGCAAACCCGGTCAGAACTTTACGATTTTCTCGGATACCATGACTATGAGAAGAAGCTGGATGAATTATTTGCCAGCGAACAAAAATCATAACGGCCAGTCAAGCGAGCGTGTTCCAATTTTTTGAAGACTAGCAAGGAGTGAGATCCATGGCAGAGAAAAAACTGAGCGGAGCCGGCCTACGGGGCCAGTCGGCCGGCGAAACCGCGCTGTGTACGGTCGGCAAGGAAGGCGCTGGCCTGACTTATCGAGGATATTCCATAGACGAACTGGCGGCCGACTCAACCTTCGAGGAAATAGCCTGGCTGTTACTCTACGGTGAGTTACCGACAAAGGAGCAACTGACGGCATATAAGGCGCGACTCAAGGGACTGCGGGGTCTGCCTGATGAACTCAAAACAGTGCTCGAACTCATTCCAGGAGACGCCCATCCGATGGATGTGATGCGAACCGGCTGTTCAATGCTGGGCAACCTGGAACCGGAGAAAAGCTTCGACGACCAACTGCCGGTCGCGGACCGCCTGGTGGCCGCCTTGCCATCGATCATCTGCTATTGGTATCGCTATAGCCATGACGGCAAACGAATCGATACGGAATCTGACGAGGAGTCAACAGCGGGGCACTTTCTGGAAATGCTGCTGGGTAAAGAACCGTCGCAAACGCACCGACAGGTGATGGATTGTTCCCTGATTCTATATGCGGAACACGAGTTTAATGCCAGCACTTTCACGGCCAGAGTCTGTGCAGCCACATTATCGGATATGTATTCCTGCATTACCGGTGCAATCGGTTCGCTGCGTGGCCCGTTACATGGCGGTGCTAACGAGGCGGCAATGGCTTTGATCGAGAAGTTCAGCAGCCCGGAGGAGACGGAGCAGGGCGTCCTGGGTATGCTGGAGCGCAAGGAAACCATCATGGGATTCGGTCACGCTATTTACAGTACCCACGATCCCCGCAACGCCATTATTAAAGAATGGTCTCGAAAACTGGCCCGGGAAAATGGCGATACCACCTTGTTCGACATCTCGTGCAAGGTTGAGGAAGTGATGTGGGAGAAAAAGGCGTTGTTCGCCAACGCGGATTTTTTCCATGCGTCCGCCTACAACTACATGGGTATTCCCACCAAAATCTTTACACCGATTTTCGTGATGTCCCGCGTTACGGGTTGGGCGGCCCATGTCATGGAGCAACGCTCCAACAACCGTTTGATTCGGCCCAGTGCGGATTATACGGGCCCGGAGCTTCGACCCTATGTTCCGATCGAACAACGAGGCTAAAGTTAATTATTTTCCAAAGGCGTTAGAGGTACCTTAATGAGTTCAAACGTGGATCAAAATGTTCGCCCGGACCCGGATCCGGAGCTGGTCGATATTGCCGAGTATGTGGATAACGACGAAATCGACAGTGCCGAGGCCTATGACACGGCGAGAAATTGTCTGATGGATACCCTCGGGTGCGGATTCCTGGCACTCCGTTTTCCCGAATGTATCAAGCATCTTGGCCCCATCGTGCCTGGTACAACGGTTCGTCATGGGGCGCGAGTTCCCGGTACGCAACATGAGCTTGATCCCGTCAAGGCAGCCTGGGATATCGGCGCCATCATTCGCTGGCTGGACTTTAACGATACATGGCTGGCGGCCGAGTGGGGTCATCCGTCAGATAATCTGGGCGGTATCCTGGCGGTAGCCGACTATTTGTCTCGTACCCGCGTTGCAGAAGGCAAGGCCCCGCTGACGATTCACGATGTGCTCACCGCCATGATCAAGGCGCACGAAATTCAGGGCTGTATTGCACTGGAAAACAGTTTCAACCGTGTCGGTCTTTGCCATGTATTGTTGGTGCGCGTCGCCACCAGCGCAGTGACAACAAAATTGTTGGGTGGCACCAAAGAGCAGATAATCGATGCGCTATCCCAGGCCTGGGTTGACGGTTCAAGCCTGCGAACCTATCGCCACGCACCCAATGCCGGTCCCCGCAAGTCATGGGCTGCCGGCGATGCCACGAGTCGCGGCGTACGCCTTGCCATGATGACCATGAAAGGGGAGATGGGCTACCCAAGTGTCCTCAGCGCGAAGACCTGGGGTTTTTACGATGTATCGTTCAACGGCAAACCGTTTGAGTTCCAGCGTCCATACGGATCCTATGTAATGGAAAACGTGCTGTTCAAGATTTCCTTCCCGGCAGAATTTCATGCTCAGACGGCAGTGGAAGCCGCTGTTACGCTGCACCCCCAGGTCGCTCATCGCCTGGACGAGATCGATAAGGTCGTCATCACGACTCACGAGTCAGCCATCCGCATCATCTCCAAAGAAGGAGCGCTGAATAATCCCGCTGACCGTGATCATTGTATCCAGTACATGACTGCCATCGGCCTCATCAAAGGCAATCTGGTTGCCGAGGATTATGAGGACGATGTGGCATCGGACCCGCGGATCGACACACTGCGCGAGAAAATGGAGATTGTCGAAGATGAGCGCTACAGTCGCGAGTATCACGATCCGGACAAGCGATCCATTGCCAACGCCGTACAGGTTTTTTTCACCGATGGTTCCAGCACGGAACAGGTGGCCGTCGAATATCCCCTGGGCCATCGCCGGCGGCGTGACGAAGGTATTCCCCAACTTGAATCCAAGTTTCGTCAGGCGCTCGGGACCCGGTTTCCAGCCAAACGGGCCGACGCGATTTACGACTTATGCAAGGATCAGGCACGCCTCGAAGCGATGCCGGTGAATGAGTTTATGGATATGCTGGT
>JBBDSF010000173.1:0-18845 GCA_040905125.1 Pseudomonadales bacterium
CAAAAATAAAAACAAGTTCGCCTGCCACCCGTCCTCCATCAGAACCTGGTGTTCATGAATAATGTGCGTCAGGGAACCTACAGAAGGGGCGTCCTGCTTTAAGCTGCTTGCTGTTCTTGTTCCATCAGCGGCTTGATCACAAACAGAAGGTCGCCTTCATTAACCGCCTGACCACTGGCCAGATTGATGCGAGTGATTTCATATTTGAGATCCGAGGAATAGACTTCGCCATGCTCACCCGCGAAACTGTTCAGATTCATGGGTGTGAAAATCTTCATGGCTTCCAGCTGGCAAAGCGTATCTTCTGTGGTCACGATATCACCCACATTGACGAAATCCGGCTCCGCGGGGGATGGCGTTCGGTAGAAAATGCCGGTCGATGGGGACAAGACCTTCAACTCATCGCTGCCTTCAATCTTCAGCATCTCCAGATTGACTGCCGTGGATGTGGTCCCGGATGCCCGGTCAATCTCATCGATCAATTCCTGGGCGTCGATCCGCTCGAGGAATTGCGGCAGAAAGTCCGTGTCGTATTCGCCATCAACAAATTGATCGTCCGCGAGGATGCGCTGGATCAACGCTATATTGGTACAAATTCCATGGATGGTTATCTTGTCAAGATAGGCTCGCATCTTGTTGATCGCATCAACTCGATCAGTCCCCCAACAGATAACCTGAACAATCAACGAATCGTAGAACGGAGAGACCATCTTACCCGGCGCCGCCATGGAGATAAGCTGAACGTGCGGCTCCTCGGGTAAGATGCATTCGGTGATTTCACCGGGTGTTGGCGAAAATGACACTTTACCGCTGGAATCAAGTACGGCCTTTTCAGCGTTGACCCGCACTTCAAGGCCATAACCTTTCTCGCTAAACTCAAGCGCTTCGATGGAAGCACCCGAGGCAATTTCGAATTGTTGTTTAACAATGTCGACGCCCGTCACAACCTCAGTAACCGGATGCTCCACCTGCAATCGCGTATTCATTTCCATGAAATACACGGATTGACTTGGAATATCGAAGATAAACTCTACCGTGCCCGCACCGATATAATCCACGGCGTCGGAAATTTTTTCGGCAAACTCACAAACACTCTGTTTTATCGAGTCAGGCAACATTGTCGACCCTGACTCTTCCATCAGCTTTTGATTGTTACGCTGCACGCTGCAGTCCCGAATGCCCAACACTCTGGTATTGCCGTGAGTATCTCTCAGAATCTGGGCTTCGATGTGCCTCAGGGAGGTCACGAATTTCTCGATGTAGACATCACCATTGCCGAAAGCGCTTTTCGCCTCGGTCGTGACTTGCTGAAACAGACGATGTAACTCCTCGGGCCGTCGAACGACATGTATTCCCTTGCCGCCGCCGCCATGGACTGCCTTCAGCAACACAGGATACCCGACTTGCCCACAGATCTCCGCAGCTCGCTCGGAATTCGTAACAATGCCGTGACTACCGGGGACAACGGGTACGCCAATGTCCATGGTGGTCTTGATGGCATTGGATTTGTTACCCATCGTTTCCATGCTGGACACTTTCGGTCCAATGAAATTGATCTGATGTTCGCGCACCAATTCCGCAAAGTTTGGATCTTCGGATAAAAATCCGATTCCAGGATGAAGTGAATCGACTTCCTCGGCCTCTGCAATCCGGATGACACTCAAGGCGTTGAGATAACTTTCATCCGAGGTATTACCACCAATACAGACAAGACTATGCTTGTCTGACGACCTGGCCAAATCCGCTGCAACGGAATCCATATCAGGATCCGATTGCACAAGCACCACTTCCACGCCATATTCCTGCGCTCGTGTCACCAGTTTAACCGCGGTGCAACCACGCGCATGGATGAGTGTTCGCTTGATTGGTCTGATCAGGTCTGTCTCTGGCGCCGGCTTTTTGGCCACAACAGGTTCTGCTGCCGTGAGTACGCCGGACATGATCCGGTCTACTACGTCCTCTACTGTTTCGGTGGGCAAGGGAATGCCGGGATCAACCTCTCGCAATTCCTCATCCAGCTGATCAGCGAAGGGCTGCTTCACCAGGCCGCGCATGGCGCCCGGCGTCAGGCTGAGATAGTTGCTCAGCAGGCAAGTAAAGGGTAAGTTGGATTCAACAACCGTCTGTCCGGCAAACGGCATACTTGTGCCCGAAAAATAATAGGTTTGCACAAGAGGATGGGTAACAAAACTCGCCTGCGCTCCTCCAGTACAATCGCCAAACCCGAACATGATAACCGGTAAGTCATTATCGCGAACAAAACGCGTTATGCGGTCATTAACCACCGGCATTGTGAACAATGAAGCGGCACCTTCTTTTGTCTGCATGCCACCCGAGGAAATGAAACAGATTACCGGTAATCGTTGAATCGCGCATTCGACCAGTAACTTGCAGAACCTCTCACAGTCAGAGTTATCGATACAACCAACCTGAAAATCAAGATTGGAAATCACCAGACCGGCTCGATAACAACCGTTGGTGGTCGTAAAGTCGCCAATACCGGTCACCAGCCCACAGGGACGGACACCATTTTTAAAGGCCGCTTCAATGGATGGACGGAATGTTGGAAAGGCCACCGGATCCGCCGACATCAGTGTCGAATTCAACTCATTGAAATTTTCGACATATCGCTCCAGCAAGGTATCCAGCGTAGTACGCTTCTTACGTTTTTCTGCCGTCAGTAACTCATGGAACAACAGATCCCTGTAAGCAATGGTCAGCCGGTTCCAGAAATCCTTGCGACGTCCTATTCTTACAGGCGCAATCTTGCCCTCATAACGTTTACCGGTGCGTTTTGTGGCATAAAATTCCGGTAACAGCTTTTCGAAGAAAAAACTGACGACAACAAAAAGCGCTTCCGATTTGTCGGGATGGACGATGCGAATCCATTCCTCCACCGATTTTAGAAAAGGCGCACAACGGCTATGGCCGGACAAACGCCTGACCCAATCCGCGAAACGTTGCCTGATATCCTCTTCACTTTCCTCAGCGAAAACATCCAGCTTCGATATCTCCTGTATCGAGCGCTCCAGCAGCTGTTCAATAAACTCCGCGGGTAATGTCCGGGACTCATGCGCTTGTCTCGCGACGGACACGAGATCAGCGACAAGATTGTCGTAGACGACGCTGAATGTGATCAGGTTTTGGCATTCCTGGATAAATACTTCACGGACGTCCGGCATAAGAATGACATCCAGGATCGTCAAGTCCTTATCGTTTTTCTGAACTGAACTGTCAGGTTTCTTATTTATGTGGGACCAGAGATTGTCTTCCAACAAACATCGGTTTATACGTATAGCATTGCCACCTGTATCGGATGACAGCAGCTCGCGTGTTGCCTCGGATATGTTTCTGTCATCCCAGTCAGCGTTATCCTTAAAGGATTCGCTTTCGAGAATCAGATTCAATTCTGACACGAGCTGACCCGCCAAATCAGACTCGTCAGTATCAGATATATAATCAATATCGAAAAGCTTCTTACCTTCGAAGCTGAACTGATTTTTCAAATAGTTGATGAACGTATCATCAGTGTTCGACATGACTCGCAACAGGCCCGCAACGTCCTGAATATCATCCACCTGCAACAACCAGGCATTCGATTCATAGTCTTGCAAATATTTAATCAATGCGATGAGATTATCCTGCGCATCGGCCTTCCAGCGATTATATATATGCAGCCCGGCGATCAAACAGAGCTCGCGCCGGGCAGCTTCAAAGTTTTTCGCTGGCTCACCAAAGATCAGTTGAGCAATCCGGCCTCGTTCACTATCGGCATCTGCTCTTTTCTCTCGATAATTCTTCCAGGCCTTATTGAGTTGCTCTTCGTAAACGATCTTGTCAGGATCCTGAAGCCAGCCCAGAAAGGCGGCACGTCTTTCCCTGTGTATTCGTTCGTTGAGCTCGCCGGGCGGAATTTCGCTTGCGGCAAGTCTTCCATACCGCGTCGTTGTGGTGGTTTTAATACGTCGGCGTAAGCCCAGGTAACGCTGATAACGAAATGCGGTACCGAAAATGTTCGGATACTCCGTTGGCGAGGTCCTGAGTTTCAAGGTGGAGCTGGCATGTATCGCAGCGAGCGATTCGGAGAGGTTCAGATAACGATTAATATTGCGCCGATAATGATCGAAAATTTCCGGGTGTTCACCGACAAACGTCCGGATACTTCCTTCAATGAAAAGGATGCCATCGACAATGACATTCTTGAGATTACCGATTGTATCCGTTTCGCCGGGATCAAAGTCCACGATGCCGTCGATATTGCCCTGTTTATATAGCTCATAGGGTGATACACCGACAAATTTTGCACACTCCTGCCAGGAAAGGTTATAGCGCCTGACAAGACTGGCAAGGCCGCGCGGATGGATCGTATTGAACACGCTGGTACGGGTAGACAAAAGAAGATTGGTTGCAGCCAGCGGAATAGCGCCGCCAGAGTACCCCTGGCCAATTATGATGCCTACGGTCGGAACATCCACATTACACAGTTCTGATATCAGCGCCGAGATAGAATGCGCCTGATTGTTAGCGTTAGCCTGCTCGCCACCATCCGCACCGGGTGTATCCATAAACGTGACAATCGGCATGGATCGAACAGCGAACTCAGCCACAACTTCTGATGCCTGCCGATGATGCTCCGGACTCCATACGCCATTGGCATATTTCCGATCCTGCGCAATCAAACCAACCTTTCGGGTTTCTCCCGCAAAATCCATTTCAAGCTCTGCCGCGTAAAACGGTCCATTTTCAGTCTCACGAGAAATACGCACACCCAGCGAGCGGACCACCTCCCTGGCACCGGGCCTGGTCCCCGCCTCAACCGGAGCGACTGTTTCCGCAATATAGGAATCCACATCCATATTGCGTAGCTGTTCCAACCGCATCTCGATCTGATGCTCGGTCAGGACACCGCCCAATACGGATGCGGACTCTTTTTTCGGGAATAATGAAAAATCCTGAGCCAGATTCTCTGCAATCAGATATAACTGGTCGACGGATGCCGTTTCTTGACCCATTCGCTAATGATTCCAGATGTGCCGCCGTTGAACGGGCGACGTTGAAGTGAATGACATTCCTAAACTTAACACGTACCCCAATCTACCCCAATTCACGTGGGGGATCAATGAAACGGCTAGAACCATTAAGGATAACCTTCTGATTCTTCGAACCTTTTATCGGGTTATTATTCCACTTCGACGACGGGAAGGTGACTGATTTTAGCCTGCCACTCCCTTGGCCCTGTCTCGTGAACCGAGGTACCACTGCTATCCACGGCGACAGTCACCGGCATATCTTCGACCTCGAACTCGTGTATAGCCTCCATTCCCAGATCTTCAAAAGCCACTACACGCGCCTTTCGTATGGCGCTGGACACGAGATAGGCGGCTCCGCCGACTGCCATCAGATACACGGCCTTATGGCGTTTAATAGCGTCGATTGCCTCCGGGCCGCGTTCCGCCTTGCCAATCATGCCAAGCAAGCCTGTCCCGGTCAGCATCATGTCGGTGAATCCGTCCATTCTGGTCGAGGTTGTCGGTCCGGCCGGCCCCACGACCTCATCGCCTACCGGGTCCACCGGACCCACGTAATAGATGAACCGTCCATTCAAATTCACGCCCTCGGGCAATCCCTTACCTTGTTCAAACAGGTCCCGAATCCGTTTGTGCGCTGCATCCCTCCCTGTGAACATTTTGCCCGACAGAAGCAACGTATCGCCGGGGCGCCAACTGGCGACTTCTTCCCGGGTCACCTCATCAAGATTGACGCGCCGGGAATTGGGCCCGGCATTCCAGGTAATGTCGGGCCAGTCCTCTAGCCTGGGTGGTTCCAGATCAGCGGGTCCGCTGCCATCGAGGGTAAAGTGGACATGGCGGGTCGCCGCGCAGTTGGGGATCATAGCCACCGGCAAATTGGCCGCATGAGTGGGGTGATCGAGAATTTTCACATCCAGAACCGTTGTCAGTCCTCCCAACCCCTGTGCCCCTATTCCCAGCGCATTGACCTTCTCGAAAATTTCCAGGCGCAACTCGTCAAGGCGATTGGCAGGTCCTCGCTCCTGCAGATCGGTAATATCGATGGGATCCATCAATGATCGTTTCGCAAGATACATGGCCTTCTCGGCAGTCCCGCCAATACCGATACCCAACATGCCCGGCGGGCACCAGCCGGCTCCCATCGTCGGTACGGTCTTCAAGACCCATTCGACGATGTCGTCCGCCGGGTTCAACATGGCAAGTTTGGACTTGGCTTCCGATCCGCCCCCTTTGGCAGCTATCCGAACTTCGACCGTATCACCGGGTACCAGTTCTGTGTGGATAACCGCTGGCGTGTTGTCCCGCGTATTAACCCGCTTGCCTGCCGGGTCAGCCAACACCGAGGCACGGAGCACATTGTCGGGTAACAGATATGCTCGCCTGACACCCTCATTGATCATATCTTCAAGGGATTGATCACTCTCAAACCTGACATCCATACCCACAGAGAGAAAGACATTCACAATACCCGTATCCTGGCATATAGGACGATGACCTTCCGCACACATACGCGAGTTAATCAGTATCTGCGCCATCGCATCTTTGGCGGCGGGCGATGCTTCTCGTTCATACGCATCACTGATCGCCTGAATGAAATCAGGCGGATGATAATAGGAGATGTACTGGAGCGAATCCTGAACGCTCTGGATCAGATCTGCTTTATGGATTACGGACATAAAGGGTACCCGTGTGTTAACTGTACATTAACCGTGTCAGGGATTCCGCCACGCAGCCCGGCTTGTCTTCTCCTTCAATCTCCACGGTAACTTCGCGTTTCACCTGAATCGTGTTGGCATCCTTCAATTCAGCGGACAGCAGTTTGTGTCTTGCCCGGATTCTGGAATTCACTTTAACAGGAGCGGGGAATCGCACCCTGTCCAGGCCATAGTTGACACCCATAAAAACACCTTCCAGGGCTTCCGGTCGCTTCGGCGGGATACTCGCGCCCAGCCCTACGATGAGTGAGAGAGTCAAAAACCCGTGGGCAATGGTGACCTTATAAGGTGATAATTCCGCCGCCTTTTCAGGATCCACATGAATAAATTGATGGTCTTCGGTGGCATCCGCAAACTGGTTGATTCTCTCCTGATCGACCGTCAACCAGTCACCGACCCCTTCTTCTTCCCCTTCGACAGATTTGAAGATTTCTAATGCTTGTTCAGCTTGACTTGCCATATGTTACCCTCGCTGTCATCGTGTTAGCTAAAATACACGAGCATACCATATTCCCGCTTTCTGAAAATCGAAACACGACCCACATAAACCCGCTTCCATCATGCCTGCAGGACATTATTGCAGAGTGCTTGATAAACCCCTGTCCCTTGAATAGGATTCGCTTTATGTCGACTGACGCCTTTGAAAATTCACCACGTCGCTGGGACGTGATAGCAGTATTCGCAAGCACCACGATTGTGGGCCTTGGGATAGCACCCTGGTATGGCTGGTACTATGGCTATGAGGCCAGCTTGTGGATATTATTCGCGCTGTTCGTTGCCTGGAACAGTCTCTCCATAACTGCGGGTTATCACCGCCTCTGGTCTCATAAATCGTATCAGGCCCATCCACTGGTCAGGTTCTTCTTTGCCCTGGGAGGAGCACTCTCAATTCAAAACTCCATTAAGGAATGGTGTGCGGATCACCGTAACCACCACCGCTATGTGGACGACCCGGATACAGATCCCTACTCCATCAAAAGGGGTCTATGGTTTTCCCATATTGGCTGGATGCTCAAGGACTACCCGAGCGGAAATACAGACTTCAGCAATATTGAGGACCTTGAGAAGGACGAAGTCGTGAACTGGCAGCATCGGCACTATTGGACCCTGACCGTGGCACTCAACGTCGGTCTGCCACTGGCCATCGGGTTTTTCCTGGGAACCCCTCTGGGCGCCTTGCTTCTACTCGGGTTTCTGCGCCTCGTTGTGTGCCATCACACAACATTCCTGATCAACTCCCTTGCCCACTACTGGGGCAGGCAACCCTATTCGGATAACAACAGCTCACGGGACAACCCTGTGATCGCCCTGCTTACCTTCGGCGAAGGTTTTCACAATTTTCATCACACATTTGAATGGGACTACCGCAACGGCGTGCGCTGGTATCACTTCGACCCAACCAAGTGGCTGATACGCTCTTTGTCCTGGATCCGGTTAACGTGGGGACTAAAAATGGCAGCCCCGGAAAAGATAGAAAAATCCGTATTACGGATGCAGCTCAAGTCAACCACCAACTATGTGCGTCAATTGGGATCTGACACTGAGGAATGGCTGACCAGACTCGAGCGCGAGTATGAACAGCTTATTAACGTATTAAACGAATGGGCCCGCTGTCGACAGCAATGGGTTCGACTCAAAAAAAATAACCTGCTGAAGAGGTGGGACAAAACGGAAATTAAGACGAGACTTCGAGAAGTCGAGTCCCGCCTGGAAGAACAGCGCGAACGCTGGTATTCGTTAACGCAGCAATTCTCTTACGCACACTAATTTTCTGGCTAAACTTTAACGTGGTTGACTCATTATGACTGAAGCAGTGTTCATTACAGCCGGTACCCGAACCCCCATGGGCGGTTTGCAGGGTTCCCTGAAAGATCTTTCCGCCGTTAATCTCGGTGCTACCGCCATTACCGAGGCCATCAACCGCGCCAAAATCGATCCGGATCGGATTGACGAAGTCGTGATGGGTTGTGTCCTGCCGGCCGGACTCGGCCAGGGCCCGGCACGTCAGGCAGCGATGGATGCCGGAATTCCCGTCGAGCGCGGCGCAACCACCATCAATAAACTGTGCGGTTCCGGCATGAAAGCCACCATGTTCGCCCATGACCTGATCAAGGCCGGAACGAATCGCACGATGATCGCCGGCGGGATGGAAAGTATGACCAACTCTCCCTACCTCCTGCCAAAGGCGAGGGCCGGCCTGCGCATGGGCCACGGCGAAATCAAGGATTCAATGTTCACCGACGGACTCGAAGATGCGAAAACGGGTCGATTGATGGGGTCATTTGCTCAGGAAGTCGCCGATAAACATCAACTTACCCGTGAAGACATGGATGCATTCGCCATCGAGTCTTTGACCCGCGCACGAAAGGCTATCGATAACGGTAGCCTGCAGCCGGAAACTGTTCCCGTCCATATCAAAACCAGGAAAGGTGAAATCACCGTCGCTGACGACGAACAACCCCATGCTGCCGACCTTGACAAGATTCCTTTACTCAGGCCCGCCTTCAAGGAGGGTGGAACCGTCACTGCGGCCAATGCCAGTTCCATATCCGACGGTGCCTCCGCGCTGGTATTGGCCAGCGAATCCGTACTCGACGAGTACGATATGACACCCATGGCCAGAATCGTGGGACATGCGACCCATTCACGTCATCCGTCTGAATTTACCCTGGCACCCATTAGCGCGATCGAAACCTTGCTGAAGGATATCGGTTGGCGGCGTGAGGATGTCGACCTTTTTGAAATCAATGAAGCCTTCGCCATGGTAACCATGCTGGCGAATCGGGAACTGGGCCTTGATCCACAGATCGTGAATGTCCATGGCGGCGCATGTGCCCAGGGACATCCCATCGGATCCAGCGGCAGTCGTATTATTGTGACGCTGATGTATGCGTTAAAACAGCTGGGTAAAAAGAAGGGAGTCGCTTCATTGTGCATTGGAGGCGGCGAAGCCACCGCTATCGCATTGGAATTGGTCTAACACCTATCGACAAAAGATTCATGTCAATGGTCGTTTCGGCTGGATTTTTCCCTCGCTGAAAACGTACAATCGCTAACATCAATTGAGACCATCAATACTCCAGGAGTCAGACTTTGTCACGCCTTCCCGTTATCGTCGGCTTTGGCGGCATCAATGCCGCGGGCAGAAGCTCGGCCCATCATGCTTACCGACGACTGGTCATCGACAAACTTGACTCGAAACGCGCGGATGAAACATTCGCTTCATTGGCTGAAATCATGCAGCTCGATTCCACAATCGGGCCGGAGCAAAAACAATACATTCTGAACCACACCCTGATTCGCAAACTGGAATCCAATCTCTTCGATCCTGCTGCAATTCGACTCAACAAAAGCGCGAAACTGATGGCTACAGCCAATGGACCCGTATCCTTCACGATTCGACGCAATCAATTACCTGAATTGGTGCCTTCAACATGGAAGGTAGAGCCCGTGGAAAGCAGCATGGTAATGGTCACCATCGGTAACGATCTCGATGTGTTGTTTCCCGATGTTCGGACTTCCAAAGTAAACTCGGCCGGACAATTACCCACAGGTTTTGAGCCGGAAAAACTCTATCAATCAAGGAGTCATCCCAGGGGATTACAGCTAACAGTCTACGGTGCGTCCGATGCAGTCAATTCTCTGGGTATCGATTGGGAAACCGTACGTGCCAAAGTGCCGGCAGATCAAATCTCCGTTTATGCAAGTAGTGCCATGGGGCAACTTGATACTAACGGTACTGGCGGAATGCTACAGGCTTCCCTCATGGGCAAGCGAGTCAGTTCGAAAAACTGCGCGCTGGGGTTGGCGGAAATGACCGCGGATTTTATTAATGCCTATATCCTGGGCAGCGTCGGCTGTACCGGCGCCAATATTGGCGCCTGCGCTACATTTCTTTATAACCTGAGGCAAGGCATACAAGATATCCGATCGGGCAAATTCCGGGCAGTCATTGTCGGCGCCAGTGAAGCACCGTTAACACCAGAAGTGATTGAAGGATACCGAACCATGGGTGCCCTCGCCGAGGATGAAGGGCTAAAAAAACTCGACAACATATCTGATGGCGAACCCAATTATCGCCGCGCTTGTCGACCGTTTTCAGACAATTGCGGATTTACCCTTTCGGAAGCCTCGCAGTTCATCATTCTCTTTGATGATGAGCTCGCCATGGAACTGGGTGCGACAATTTACGGATCGGTTGGCGATGTATTCATTAACGCGGACGGATTCAAAAAATCAATACCCGGGCCGGGCATCGGCAACTACATTACCATGGGCAAGGCACTCGGCCTGATTCGTTCCGTTGTTGGCGAACAAGCCATGAAAGGACGTACGTGGGTGCAAGCGCATGGGACCGGCACGCCACAAAACAGAGTTACCGAGTCGCACATCTTCAATGAATTGGCCAAGTCGTTCGGAATCGAGAACTGGCCCGTGGCCGCGATCAAATCCTACCTGGGCCACTCCCTGGGAACCGCCGCCGGGGATCAACTCGCTGCAACACTGGGCGTCTGGGCGCATGGATTGATACCCGCAATCAACACCATCGATCATCTGGCAGACGATGTACATTCAAGCCATCTCGATTTTCTGCTGGAGCATCGAGAAGTGGCGCCAGATGCCATGGATGCCGCGCTAATCAATTCAAAAGGTTTCGGTGGCAACAACTCCACCGCGGCCATTCTGGCACCGCATGTAACTCGCACAATGCTGGAGAAAAAGTACGGTAAAACTGCGATGACAAAACACGCAAACCTCAACGAAGGTGTTCAGGAAAAAAGTGCTCAATACGATAGCGATACAATTGCCGGCAAGAATTCGTTGATCTATAACTTCGGTGTCAATGTGGTTGAAGGGACAGAACTGGACATTACGTCCAACAGCATTATCATTCCCGGATACGAACTGCCCATCAGCCTTGATGTCTCCAACCCCTATGATGACATGGAATAACACAGGACGCGCTTCGCGCTACAGGACGGGCTGCTTTCAAACAATTTCGCGGGTAGAGCGGAAGCGTATGTCGGGCCAGCGCTCCTCAGTGACGGCAAGATTCACGCGCGATGGTGCGAGATAGGTCAAGTATCCGCCGCCATCAACAGCAAGATTAACTTCATTCTTTCGCTTGAAGTCGTCAAGCATCTTCGGGTCATCGCATTCCACCCAGCGGGCCGTGTGAACATTGACGCCTTCATAGCTGCAATCTACCTTGTATTCATCTTTAAGCCGGAAGACGACCACATCAAACTGCAATATACCGACCGCACCGAGGATTAAATCGTTGTTGGCCAGCGGCATGAATACCTGGGTCGCGCCTTCTTCAGACAGTTGGGTAAGTCCTTGACGAAGATGCTTGCTCCTGAGCGGATCCCGCAAGCGTACTCGACGAAATAGCTCAGGCGCAAAATACGGGACGCCGAGGAACTTGAACTCATCACCGGACGTAAAGGTATCACCTATCTGAATCGTGCCGTGATTATGTAAACCTATAATATCCCCCGACCAGGCCGTCTCTGCCTGGGAGCGATCTCCGGCCAGGAATGTCACCGCGTCACCTATCCGGACATCCTTACCTGTACGAACGTGTTTCATTTTCATGCCTTGCTCGTAGCTGCCGGAACAGATCCGCAAGAACGCGATTCGATCCCGATGTTTGGGATCCATATTCGCCTGAATCTTGAAGACAAATCCGGAGAACTTCTCCCCGTATGAATCGACAACCCGGTCACTGGCCTCGCGAGGAAGCGGCGCAGGCGCAAAGTCGACGAAACCATCCAACATCTCCACCACACCAAAATTTCGAAGCGCCGAACCGAAGTAAACCGGCGTCAGTCTACCCGCCCGATATTCATCCAGATTGAACTCATGGCTCGCACCTTTAACCAATTCGATTTCGGCTTCCAGTTCGTCGCGCATATTCCCAAGGAAATTCCGCGCTTCTTCGCTTGCCAGGCCCTTTATAATCTCCGGTTCCGGTATCGTCTCGGTCTTCGTGGCTTTAAAGAGATGAATTTCGTCATTGTACAGATGGTAAACGCCCTTGAAATTCTTACCCATTCCAATAGGCCAGGTGATTGGCGCACAATTAATGTTCAGCACATCCTCTACCTCATCCAACAATTCGATCGGGTCGCGAACTTCCCGATCAAGTTTGTTAATGAAAGTGAGGATGGGAGTATCTCTCAGCCGACAAACATCCATGAGCTTGATGGTACGATCCTCGACACCTTTCGCCGCATCGATGACCATTAAAACCGAATCGACGGCCGTCAGGGTCCGATAGGTATCTTCCGAGAAGTCCGCGTGGCCCGGTGTATCCAGCAGGTTTACAATGCGCTCCTTATAAGGAAACTGCATAACCGAGGTGGTAACCGAGATTCCGCGTTCCTTTTCCAGCTCCATCCAGTCCGATGTGGCGTATCGATCGGATTTACGGGATTTAACCGTCCCCGCCAGCTGAATTGCCTTGCCATAAAGTAACAGCTTCTCGGTAATCGTCGTCTTACCCGCGTCGGGGTGAGAGATGATCGCAAATGTTCTGCGTTTATCGGTTTCTTGTGCAACACTCATAAATTATCAGGGCAGGATGGAAAAAGCGGGCTATTATAACGACCCCGCCGGCATTACCCAAACACTATCACTCGCGTATGATCTCGCGTGCCAGCACCAACGCGTCTTCACGTCCTGTAAAAGCCGGATAGTAGTTCTCACGGATACCAATTTCATTAAATCCAAGCGTTTCGTAAAGCCTGTAAGCGATCTGATTGGAGGGCCTTACTTCAAGAAACACCCGACGGGCATTTCTGTTTTCGGCGCGGAACAATAAATGTTCAACCAGGACGCGCCCAAGGCCTCTACCCTGCCAGGCGGGTTTCACACAGGCATTTAATAAATGCGACTCGCCCGCCGCAACGGACAATATTCCATGTCCGACCACGTCATCCGCCACGGTCACCAGCCAGCATTCGTACCCTGATTTCAGGCAATCAGAGAAGATCCCTTCCGTCCAGGGGTGCGTATAGGAAACCCGTTCATTGTTCAGCACAGTGCGCAAATCACCCGGCAGCATGGGCCGCAATTTGTAATCGAGTTTTTCCTGATCCAGCCGCACGCTACTCATCACGCACCCTGCAATTTCAACAACCCTTGCCAGATATCCCGTTTGATTACGGGTCGCGCCACGATCTCATTGAGATCCGGTGCCCCGAGCACCAACTTGTCATGCCGCTGCACTACCTCGTTCAAGGCACCGCCATGGAAATACTCCCGGGCGAGGTCACCGAAGGCAATAATCCTGGGGGGCAAACCCGGCAACTTCTCGTTGACCACCTCCCCCGGCGGCACGCCGCTCGAGGCCTCGCACTTTAACTCACTCGCCTTGCCGGCTGACTCCCGGCCAGTCATGGCGAGGGCGATGTCATTGCATAGACGATGGCAGGCGGCAACTCTATCCTCCTGCGGCATGGCGAACACGACACCGAGCCCTTCATAAACAATGATACCCAGACGCACTGACGCGGAATCGAGGCCAGGCTCCGGGAGGACCGTATCCTCCGAACCGGGCATCGCAGACGCGGCAACAAGTCCCTTACGTACCCACACTTCGATGCCCATCGCCTTTAGATACCGTTGCTTCAGTGCTGTCATGGTGACGCCCGTTGGCCGGATATAACCGGGAGTTTAACAGATGCTGTAGTTATGCAGCAGGTTAATGATACTTTACTCTCTGCCACATACGCACACCCATGGTTCGGGAGAAAATGACAACTACCGTATTAATTGCCGGCGGCGGCATCGGAGGGCTTACCGCAGCGTTAGCGCTCGCGCAAGAGCATTGTGACATCCACGTGTTCGAACAGGCTGACGGATTTGATGAAGTTGGAGCGGGTATTCAGCTTAGCCCGAACTGCGTGCACGTATTGTACCAATTGGGTCTTTCTCAGGGCCTTGCGAAGGTGGCCAGCGAACCCGAGGCTCTGGAAATACGCCACTTTAAAGACGGCCACCGGATCGCCCGAAGCGCTCTTGGCGAGACAGCACGCAGGTCGTTTGGTTATCCCTACTATCATGTCCACCGCGCCGATTTATTAAAGGTTCTGTCCGATACCGCCGGCAACACTCATAACATTACTCTTCATACTAACACTCGTATCGAGGGGTATCATACATACGAAGACACAGTGTCAGTGGAGGTTGATAACAGGACTTACACTGGCAATGCACTCATTGGAGCCGACGGTATTCGTTCCACCATACGGGCCAGATTGTTCGGTGAGGAGCCAGCACGATACACGGGCAACGTTGCCTGGCGGGCCCTTATTCCCGCGAACCGGGTCCCCGCAAATACGATATCACCAACAGCCACGCTATGGTGGGGGCCGAATAGACATTTCGTACATTATTATGTCCGTGGCGGCCAATTGATCAATTGCGTGTGTGTTATTGAAAAGCATGAACAGGAACTTGAGTCCTGGGATCGCCGTGGTGATTTGCACGAGCTTAAAACCGAATTCTCCGGCTGGCACGGAACAATCACCACTTTGATTGAAAGTATCGATCCGGACACATGCTTTAAATGGGGCCTGTTCGACAGACCGCCCATGCCCGCCTGGTCACGTGGAAATATCGGCTTGCTGGGTGACGCCTGCCATCCCACCCTGCCATTTATGGCTCAAGGTGCCGCGATGGCCATTGAAGACGCGGCGGTACTGGCCGCATGCATTGGCAAATTCGATCATCCCGGAACCGCATTCGCCGAATACGAACGGCTGCGCAAGCCGCGCACTGAATATGTGCAAAAGGCATCCCGGCGCAATGCCAGAATTTTTCATATGGCCACGCCGCTTCGAGGCATTCGGGATATGCTTGCGGGCCCCGCCCAGACCCGCGTGATGAACAAGCTGTTCGACTACGATCCGTATGCGCTCGTCAACGAGTCGGGCGCGTCGGAACCTGATGGATGATCAGGTATGATATGCTGACTCCGTAGCCGGTTTCATCGCTCTGTTTCCGGTCAGACCCGAACTGATAGATTTTTTCCATGTCACCCACTGATCTAATTGAATGGCTTACGCCCTATCGCTTCTCATGGCTGGCGGTCACGTTGCTGCCACTTGCCGGGCTGCTGTATGGCATTGGCATGAAGGTAAGTCGAGACCAGGGACATCATGCGGGATTCTGGCGACCGCTTTCATTCTTTCTTGGACTCACACTGTGTTATATGGTGCTGCACACGCAGGTCGATTACTATGGTCAATACCTGTTCTTTATGCATCGCGGCCAGCATCTGGTATTGCATCACCTGGGGGCATTGCTGATCGCGCTGGGTAACCCAGTCTGGTTCTGGAGACAGGCATTCTCCTACTTGCCGTTCAAAATACCTGCCTTACCGCTGAAACTCGCAAGTATTCCCGTACAGGTGTTACAGCACCCTGTGATCGGCTCGGCCGTTTTTTTCGGATTAATTTACTTCTGGCTTATCCCTGATATCCACTTCGATGCCATGCTAAGTCACGAGCTGTATTTGATCATGAACTGGAGCATGTTCGTGGATGGCGTCCTGTTCTGGCTGGTCATCGTTGACCCACGCCGGCCTGAGGTTTCAGGCATGCCTGGTTACGGTATTCGTTTACTTATGATTGTATTCACCGCAATTCCACAAATCATTTTAGGCGCCTACATTACATTCAGCAGACAAAATCTCTACGACGTGTATTCCGTATGCGGTAGAGCGTGGCCAATCAGTGCCGAAACCGATCAGGTCTATGGCGGTTTATTGACCTGGATTCCACCTGCAATGATGGAGGTGGTCGCCGCACTGATCGTGTTGTCCATGATCATGCGCCGGGAACGTGAATCGTCCAAAACCCATACAAAGCTGGACACACTCACCGCCGGGGGCAAGTCGTGAAAAAGCACCGAGGGCAGGTCGTAAAAGAGCGCCGGGGGCAGGTCGTAAAGATAGGCGCCTGGGTCTTGACTATAAGCTTCCTGGTCTTCATTGGAGGCTGTGCCGATGACGGTATGGATTGGCATTCGAAAAATATTTCGGGACTCATGCCAGAGCTGTCTTTCGAGCTCACGGACGAAACCGGCGAACTTGTCACGGCAGAGCGTTATCGCGGCAAGATCGTCATGATGTTCTTTGGGTTTACCAACTGCCCGCATTACTGCCCGGCAACACTCTCGAAGCTTTCACAGGTTTTGAACCAACTGCCGGACGGGATACGCGAGGATGTCCGCGTACTCTTTGTCAGTGTCGACCCCACGCGAGACAGCGTCGAAGACATTGCCACCTACACGGACAATTTTGCCTCGGAAGTCATCGGTTTTACCGGCACAGAGAACCAGTTAAGAGAGCTGGCCAAGCGTTATCGAACCACTTTCAGCTATGGTAAGCCCAACGACAAGGGTAATTACGATGTGTCTCACGGTCTTGCTATTTATGTATTCGACCGATCCGGGAAAGCGCGTCTCATGATTCTCGAAGACCAACCCATCGAGACCATTACCGCGGACGTAAAAATACTCGCCAGCCCCGAATAACAAACGTATCTGTTTCAGATACAATACTGGCTTTGCAGGCTCTGATCTCCGTTGACAAGGAAATCGTTGGATATATGACCACAATTTCACTCTCACGCATTCTTGATTTCTGGGTACAGCAACAGCCCAATGCCACCGCGCTCAATCACGACAACCAATCCGTTACCTGGTCGGAGCTGGAGACCAGCAGCAACCGATTGGCCCGGTCATATGCCAGTCTCGGCGTACAACAGGACGATTTTGTCACGATTGCCTTACCCAACGGAGTCGAGTTCTTTGAGGCCTGTTTTGCAACCTGGAAACTGGGCGCCACACCGCAACCCGTTTCAGCAAAGATACCGCCTTATGAGCTGGAACAAATTGTCGACCTGGCGCAGCCCGGTCTCATCGTCGGGGTACCTGAGGGCAATTATCCCGGTCGAGTGACAGTCCCTGTGGGATTTGAACCCGAACCGGCGATCTCCGAGGAACCGCTGCCGGAAACCACGGCAACTTCGTTCAAGGCAATGACCTCGGGAGGCAGCACCGGCCGGCCCAAATTAATCGTCTCGAAGCTCCCCGCAGCCTGGGATCCGGAGGGCGAATACCTGCAGTTCCGGCAGCAGGGATCGGTACTGATACCGGGCCCACTTTATCACAACGGGCCTTTCTCCTGGGCCATGTTCGCCTTGTTCAAGGGCAACAAAGTGACTGTGACGACCCGTTTCGACGCAGAGGAAACACTGCGCCTGATCGAAACGGAACAAGTTGATACGGTGTACCTGGTGCCGACAATGATGCAACGTATCTGGAACCTGCCGTCGGAAACTCGACTCGGCTTCGATGTCTCCAGCCTGCGGACCTTGTGGCACCTGGCGGCACCTTGCCCGGCATGGCTTAAAGAGGCATTTATCGACTGGCTGGGTCCCGAATGCATCTGGGAATTGTATGGCGGCACGGAAGGTCAGGGATCTACGATCATTCAGGGAACCGAATGGCTGGCACACAAGGGGTCGGTGGGCAAGCCAGGGGAAAACTGTGAGATGATAATTGTCGGCGAGAATGGCGAACCGTTGTCCCCTGGAGAGACAGGCGAAATTTTTATTCGGCCCAGAGCCGGACCGGGGACTACGTATCGATACATTGGCGCAGAAGCCAAATCTATTGAGGGTGGCTGGGAATCACTGGGCGACCTGGGATACATGGATGAAGACGGCTATCTTTATCTGACCGACCGGTTATCGGATATGATTTTGTCCGGTGCGGCCAATATTTATCCGGCCGAAGTGGAAGCCGCCATCGATTCCTGCCCTGGCGTACGTTCTTCGGCTGTCATTGGCTTACCGGATGCCGATCTTGGTCATGTTGTTCATGCGATCGTGGATGTGCCAGAAAATAATATCACTGAGGAGCAATTGCTCGAACACCTCTCGGAGCGACTGGTCCGTTACAAGCTTCCGCGCTCCATCGAGTTCGTCACGGAGCCACTCAGGGACGATGCCGGCAAGGTCAGGCGCAAGTCACTTCGGGAGGAACGACTTGACAAGGCCGCCAGCTGAAGAGGAATCCGTATGAG